>JBFFVI010000161.1:0-5109 GCA_041570895.1 Gammaproteobacteria bacterium | reverse complement strand
AGGGAATATTATTATATTCAGAATGATTGAATACCACCTGAAACAGTTGCAGCTCACCGGACTTAAAAGCGGCTATCGAGCCGTGAAGGTAAAGCCCCCAGGCTTTAACAAACTCCTCATCCATCATTTCTTTAATCTCGGCTTTATGCTGTTCGAAACGTTGCGCCCAGATCTCCAGCGTACGTGAGTAATGTAAACGGATATTCTCCACGTCATTAACAGCAAGTTCATTGGGTTCAAAAATATTCATCATCTGACTTAATGCAGGCGGTCGTGCACCTGGGAAAATCCGACGCTCGATCCATGCATTCATCGGGCCTTTAGCTCTACGTCCAATACAATGAATCAGCCCTCTGCCATCCGCTTTCATACAACGTTTAATGATTCCACCCAGTTCCTGGTAATCACCTATCGCTACATGCTCTAACATACCGACAGAAACAAACACATCAAAATATCCCTGTATATTTCGATAATCATCCAGAACATACTCGATCTGCTCCGTTAAGCCTTCTTCCGCAGCAAGCTGACGGGCATATTTAATCTGTTCTTTTGAAATATTATAGGCAGTAACTTTCACACCATAGTGTCTGGCCATAAAACGGGCAAGACCACCCCAGCCGCATCCTGCCTCTACAACAGTATCACCTGGTTTTAGGTTCAACTTTCGGCAGATATGATGTAATTTAGCAATCTGCGCTTCTTCGAGTGTCATATCGGCACGCGGAAAATAGGCACAGGTATATTGCATCTCTTCCTGATCCAGCCATAATTTATAAAAGTCATTACCAATATCATAATGGTGATAGATATTTTCTTTAGCTTTATCATGACTGTTAAGAATGCTTCGATGACCTAGCCAGAGTATCAATTTTCTTATCCAGCCAGGTTCTCCTTTAGCGTTGATCCCAAGGTAGATCACCTGCATGAATCTGGCCATGTCACCTTCGAACTCAACTCGGCCAGAACAATATAAATCGCCCCAGTACAATTCAGGATTAAGAATAGTTTTAACTAAAGCGCCACGGTCACCATAGACCATGACCGCAACGGGATTTTGACAAGGCGGGGTTACTTCAACGCCATCCCACAGGCTGATTCGAACAGGTGGATTACCAACCACATCGACCATTTTTTTGACTAACCAGCGATCCAGTCTGGTAACCCCTGGATGAAACATGGCCGATTTTTTGCGTCGCGCAAGTATTCGGGGGACGGTCTGATATTTTTCAGCCGCTAATCGGGTAATATTTTGTTGCTCTAGAATGTTATTGTTTGATTCAAAATGCATTTCCTCAGCCACCCATTCTTGATATCACATTTCATTTAAATGACAATTACAATATAAAGTGTACTAATAAATCATTACATCCCATCTAAAAAACTCTCAAACTACATATATATCAAACACTTAGAAAACACCTGGTATAATTAAAGCCCTTTTACTATATCAAGAACCGCCTGCGCATGACCATCAGGCGTTACACTATATTCTGCATATCGAATAATGCCTGCTTTATCGATAATAAACGTGGAACGCACGATGCCCATTTTTTTTACCCCGTTTTTTTCTTTCTCCTGCCATACGTCATAAGCTTCACAGAGTACGCCATCAGTGTCAGCAAGTAGCCCCACCTGCAAACCGAATTTTTTTATAAAATCCACATGACTGATGCAATCATCCTTACTGACGCCATATACCACCGTATCATATTGAGTAAAATCATCTATATACTGAGTAAATTGCTGAGCCTCAATGGTGCAACCCGGGGTATCATCCTTCGGGTAAAAATATAAAACAACATTTTTCTTACCCTTATAGTCGGCAAGCCGTACTTCTGATCCGGTTTCATCAAATACGGAAAAATCCGGAGCTATCTGCTGTTCACTTATCATCATTACCTCAAAAATATAAGTTAAAAGAATAACCGGTATTATGTCACACAGATAAAAGGTTACAATATCGGCCCATGTTACAAGCAATAAATTTAGGCATAAGACGCGGTACCAAGCTGTTATTTGAAGACACCAGCTTTCAGATTCATCCCGGACAGAAAGTCGGTCTGACCGGCGCGAACGGTACCGGCAAATCCAGCCTGTTTTCACTGATCCTTAAACAGTTACATGCTGATACAGGCGATTGTGTCTACCCCGATCATTGGGTGGTTGCACATGTTGCACAGGAACTGGCTGACAGCAATCAACCGGCTATCGAATTTGTTCTCGATGGCGATACTGAATTACGGCAGGTACAACAGGCAATCAAAACAGCTGAAGATCACGGTGATGGCATTAAAGTTGCCAATTTGCATAGTAAGTTAGACAATATCGACGGTTATACTGCTAATTCGCGCGCCAGTCAGTTACTTGCCGGCCTGGGTTTTACTGCCAGCGATGAGACACGAGCCATCAATGAATTTTCTGGTGGCTGGCAGATGCGGCTTAACCTTGCCAAAGCGTTAATGTGCCGATCTGATCTATTACTGCTGGATGAACCGACCAATCATCTCGATCTGGACACCATCATCTGGCTCGAGTCCTGGTTATCGGCTTATCGAGGCACTTTATTACTCATCTCCCATGACCGTGATTTTTTAAACAACATCTGCACCCACATCGCACATCTGGAACAACAGAGGATACAACTCTACACCGGTAACTATTCTGCGTTTGAACACATACGTGCAGAACGTCTGGCTAATCAGCAATCACAATACCTAAAACAGCAACGTAATATCGCACACATAGAATCATATATAACACGCTTTCGCGCCCAGGCCACGAAGGCCAAACAGGCACAAAGCAGACTTAAAGCGCTGCAGCGAATGCAGACCATTGCACCTGCGCACGTTGATTCGCCGTTTCATTTCTCTTTATTTGAACCCGAGAAGATTCCGAATAGCCTGTTACATATGGAGGGCATCGATGCTGGTTATGGCAATAATCACATATTAAAAAATGTCGACTTCCAGTTATTGCCCGGCGACAGGATCGGATTGCTTGGCCCCAATGGTGCAGGCAAGTCTACCTTGATCAAGGTGCTGGCAAATCAGCTCAAGATACTGAGTGGTGAATACCGGCTGGCAAAAGAAACCAAAATTGGTTACTTCGCACAACATCAACTGGAACAGTTGCACAACGAGCACACACCTGTCGAACATCTTCAGCAGCTCGACAGCAAGGCACGTGAAGCTGATTTAAGAAATTATCTCGGTCGTTTTGGTTTTTCCAATGACATGGCATTGTCCAGGATACAGAATTTTTCCGGCGGAGAAAAATCTCGACTGGTTCTGGCGATGATTATTTACCAGAGGCCCAACCTGCTGTTACTCGATGAACCGACCAATCATCTCGACCTCGAGATGCGCGAAGCACTAGCAGAAGCATTACAGGAATTTTCCGGCGCCATGGTTATCGTTTCGCATGACAGATATCTACTAAACGCGACATGCGACCAGCTTCTTCTTGTCAGTCGGCAAACCGTTAGCGAATTCCCGCTCAGTCTGGACGAATACCCTAAATGGTTAAGCGAACATAATGCATCACTGACTAACAATGCTGTCTCAACAGCAACAAACACAAACCATCAGGAGATATCAAATAAGGACAGAAAAAGACAGGAAGCAGAACAGAGAAAAAAAACAGCACCACTAAGAAACAAAATAAAACAACTCGAAGATACTTTACAGAAGGTTTCAGAAAAGCAGGCAAAAATTAATACGCTGCTCTCAGACAGCAACATATATGCCGAAGAAAACAAACAGAAACTCCAGCAGCTACTTTTAGATAAAGCAGACCTGGACAAAGCGCATGATGACGCTGAGCTCGAGTGGCTGGATGCCAGCGAAGAACTCGAGAAGTCATCCTGACCTGTTAATATCTCTATGTCGGATCAGACAGAGATTATGTCTTTAGATCACTTTTATTAACCTGCCTCAGGCAAATTCAGTTCGATAACGTTTCATCTTATGCTCTGAATCGTCATAACACATAATAATATCCTTGACGATATCGCTGCGGACGATATCCTGATATTCGAACTCATGAACATAGACTCCTTTTACACTGTGAGTACGTGTTATTGCATCATACAGACCAGAATAACAACGGATATCCGACTGACTTAAATCACCACTGATAACTACGGTAGATTGCTGCCCGATACGTGTCATGAACATTTTTATTTCTTCAGCCGTACAATTTTGTGCCTCATCGAGCACCACAAACGCACGGTTGAATGTTTTACCACGCATATAAGCCAGTGGCTCCATCGTGATATTGCCATTTTTTAATGCACACTCAACCACACCTTTTCCTGCATTACTGATCAGGCAGGATTTGAATGCACTAAAATAAGGATCGAATTTTTCATCGAGTTTTCCTGGCAGGAAGCCCATGCTATTTCCTGACTCAACTGCCGGCCGGGTAAATATAATTCGATCGATATCACCGGAAATCAGTGCCTGCGCTGCCATTGCAGCTGCACAATAGCTTTTCCCGGTACCTGCAGGGCCTAAGCCAAAAATCAATGTATGCGTTTTTATCGCAGCCATAAACATATCCTGCGACTTATTTTTAGGCTGAATCGGTTTAGGTTGTTTGGTTATTGCGTTTGGTTTTCGGGAGAGGGAGGGAGTGTATGAATCGTTATGCGGGGAGGAGTGGAAATCAATGACTACGTTATCCTCCGATAAGTAATCTAGTTGTTGTAATTTATTTTTTTGTCTTTTCGCTCGACCGTTCTTTCTCGACATAGATACACCTCAGCCTCGGTAGTGGTTAATAAACTTATTTAAATAAATTAAAATTTCTTTTGCCTGTCATGTACCTCTTTTAATTAGTTGTTACCATTAATACATCTTTACAATAAAAATGTAAACCATTTTTTTAATTATTTTCAATATGCAGTAACTTATCAACGAACAGATACAAATAATACTTTACCCTTACCCGATAAACTTTTTTATATTAGACTGAATACATGGGCGAAGAAATAAAATATAGCCATTTTAATAAAGCAGATTATCAGCAGTTTTTTTCTCATCTGGAAGATGAAACAACGCTGTTAAAAAGCTGGTTTGATCATCATCGATTTTCTTCTTCCCCGCT
>JBFFVI010000160.1:0-5120 GCA_041570895.1 Gammaproteobacteria bacterium | reverse complement strand
GCCACCAGCGGACGTGCCGCCTCCAGCAGGTGAGTAGTTAAAAGACTATCGCCGATGTGGTGAAATTGGTAGACACGCACGCTTGAGGGGCGTGTGGCGAAAGCTGTGCCGGTTCGACTCCGGCCATCGGCACCAGATTAAATATATAGCGCAGGAAGCCAGATAATAAGCCAATAATAAATTTGGGGCCGCAGGACGCGTTAGATGAGGTGTGTTTGTTGAAGCGCATCTTTACATAAATACAATAAGTATTAAAACAAAGGGTCGAGAAAATGCTCGAGAATTATTTGCCTGTATTGATATTTCTTATCATTGGCATGATGGTTGGTGTTGGTGCTATGTTTATTGGTGGTTTTGTGCTTGGGCCTTCAAGGCCCGACGCAGCTAAAAACTCGCCTTTTGAGTGTGGTTTTGAAGCCTTTGAAGACGCACGTATGAAATTTGATGTGCGTTATTACCTGGTTGCTATTCTGTTTATCATCTTTGATCTTGAAATTGCATTTTTATTTCCCTGGGCCGTTGTGCTGGATAAGATTGGTTTATTCGGTATATTAGCCATGGGCATATTCCTCGGTGTTCTGGTGATTGGTTTCATCTATGAGTGGAAAAAAGGGGCGTTGGAATGGCAATAGAAGGTGTTTTAGAACAAGGTTTTGTCACTACCTCCGCTGACAAGCTCATTAACTGGGCGCGTACCGGTTCCATGTGGCCTGTGACTTTTGGCCTCGCCTGTTGCGCGGTTGAAATGATGCAGGCAGGTGCGTCACGTTATGACCTGGATCGTTTTGGTATTATGTTTCGACCCAGTCCGCGGCACTGCGATGTGATGATTGTTGCCGGTACTTTATGCAATAAAATGGCGCCGGCTTTGCGTAAAGTGTATGACCAGATGGCTGAGCCACGTTGGGTGATCTCCATGGGTTCATGTGCCAATGGTGGTGGTTATTATCACTATTCTTATTCCGTGGTGCGTGGTTGTGACCGTATCGTGCCGGTTGATATTTATGTGCCCGGATGTCCGCCTACGGCAGAGGCATTGTTGTACGGTATCTTGCAGTTACAAAAAAATATTCGTCGTACCAATACCATTGCAAGACAACCTGTTGACGACCCGGCTATTGAAAAGTCGGCAGAAGCTTCGGCTTAAGGTAGGGCTAGATGAAAGTACAAGAATTATCACTGGCTTTAGCTGATACCTTTTCCTCTAAACTGCTGTCCAATGTTGTTGCTCATGGCGAAGTAACCATAGAAGTTGCCGCTAAAGATATTGTCTCCGTCTGTGAAACCCTGCGTGATGAAAGCTCTTTACAATTCGAACAGTTAATTGATATCTGTGGTGTCGATTATTCTGAATACGGCAATGTGGAGTGGGCGACTGAATCCAGCACCTCTACCGGATTTAGTCGTGGAGTTGAGCCGAATGTGGGCGCACGTTTACGTTTTGGTGACGAGCCTGATTATATCAATACGGACAGACCACGATTTGCTGCAGTCTATCACCTGATGTCGGTTGCCAATAACCATCGTTTGCGTGTTCGGGTCTATTGTGAAAATGATGCCCTGCCGGTAATTCCTTCAGTAATTAATGTATGGCCAGTAGTAAACTGGTTTGAACGTGAAGCCTTTGATCTGTTTGGTATCATCTTTGAAGGCCACCCGGATTTACGTCGTATATTGACTGATTATGGTTTTGTCGGTCACCCATTTAGAAAAGACTTCCCGCTGATCGGTCATGTGGAAATGAAATATGACGAAGTGCAGAAGCGTGTTATTTATCAACCTGTCAGCATTGAACCGCGTGTGCTTGTACCACGTGTAATACGTGATGATGGGCGCTTTGATGATCTTGGCGATGACGCTGGTTCTGAAGCCGTGGTGGAGAAAACAGATGCCTGAAATTAGTAACTACACCTTAAATTTTGGACCACAACATCCTGCAGCTCATGGTGTGCTGCGCATGGTGCTGGAGATGGATGGTGAGGTGATTGAACGCGTTGACCCGCATATTGGCTTATTGCACCGCGCGACAGAAAAACTGGCAGAATCTAAACCATATAATCAAAGTATCGGTTATATGGATCGACTGGATTATGTTTCCATGATGTGTAATGAGCACGGTTATGTGCTGGCAATGGAAAAATTGATGGGCGTTGCAGCGCCGGAGCGCGCACAATACATCCGTGTTATGTTTGATGAGATAACACGTATATTGAATCATCTGTTATGGATCGGCGCGCACGCACTGGATGTCGGTGCCATGACCATGTTCATTTATGCCTTTCGCGAACGTGAAGATTTAATGGACTGTTATGAAGCCGTATCCGGCGCACGTTTACATGCCACCTATTACCGCCCTGGCGGTGTGGCGCGTGATCTGCCAGGCAGCATGCCGAAGTATAAAAAATCAAAATGGCATAGCCAGCGCGAAGTCAATAAATTAAATGAAAATCGTGAGGGTTCATTACTCGATTTTCTGGAAGATTTCACCAATCGTTTCCCGACTCATGTCGATGAATATGAAACCCTGTTATCTGATAACCGCATCTGGAAACAGCGCACAGTGGATATCGGTATCGTTTCTCCCGAACGCGCCAAGTTGCTAGGTTTTACCGGGCCGATGTTACGTGGTTCCGGCGTCGCCTGGGATCTTCGCAAGAAACAGCCGTATGATGTATATGATCGTATGGAATTTGATATTCCGATTGGTACCAATGGTGATTGTTATGATCGCTACCTGGTACGTATTCAGGAGATGCGTGAGTCAAATCGCATCATCAAACAATGCATCGAATGGTTACGTCATAACGAAGGTCCGGTAATACTGCAAAATCATAAAATCGCGCCGCCTAAACGTGAAGAGATGAAAGCCGATATGGAATCATTGATCCATCATTTTAAATTATTTACCGAAGGCTTCTGTCTTCCCGAAGGCGAAGCGTATGCTGCGGTTGAGCATCCCAAAGGTGAGTTCGGCTGTTATCTGATTTCAGATGGAGCTAATAAGCCTTATCGATTGAAAATTCGCCCCCCCGGTTTTGTGCATCTATCGGCTATGGATGAAATAGCACGTGGACACATGCTGGCAGATGTGGTTACCGTGATCGGTACCATGGATATTGTATTTGGTGAGATTGATAGATAATGACTACTGAAACAATTAAAGCTGAAACTTCTGCCGTTGATGTAACAGAGCAGTTATCCTCTCACGCGCGTGAAGAAATTGATGAATTGTTAACGCATTTTCCCGCAGAGAAAAAAAAATCAGCGTTGCTGGGCGCGCTTAATATTGTGCAGCATGAAAATAAAGGTTTTCTTACCGAAGAGTTGATGACCCTGGTGGCTGATTATCTGGGGTTGGCAAAAATTGAAGTCTATGAAGTCGCCAGTTTTTATTCGATGTATGAATTGAAACCTGTTGCACGTAACAATGTCGCCATCTGTACTAATGTCTGCTGCATGTTAATGGGTTCGCAGAGCATAGTTGATCACATCGAGAATAAATTAAATATCAAGATCGGTGAGAGTACTGATGACGGTCGCATCTATCTTAAAAAAGAAGAAGAATGTCTTGCAGCTTGTGCCGGTGGCCCGATGATGCAAGTTAATCACGTCTACTATGAAAATCTCACGCCTGAAAAGGTCGATGAGATTTTAGATGGTCTGGAGTAACGGGTATCATGTCATCAACTAATCAGATAAAACCTGAAGTTACCAGGCCAGAGGTTAATACCAGAAACGAGCAGGTGTGTTTTGCCACGCTTCAGTTCGAAGGTGAGTCATGGTCTTATGAAAACTATCTGAAAACCGGTGGTTACCAGGCGTGGCGAAAGATCCTGGAAGATAAGATTCCGCCAGAAGATGTGGTCGAAGAGGTCAAGAAATCCGGCTTACGCGGTCGCGGTGGTGCGGGTTTCCCTACCGGTCTGAAATGGAGCTTCATGCCTCGTACTGCGCCTGTGCAAAAATACCTGGTGTGTAATTCTGATGAGAGTGAACCAGGTACCTGTAAAGACAGAGAGATCTTGCGTTACAATCCGCATGCTTTAGTTGAGGGTATGCTCATAGGCTGTTACGCCATGGGCGCAACAGCGGGTTACAACTATATGCGCGGTGAGTTTATGGATGAGCCGGCAATCCGTTTTAAACAGGCTTTAAAAGAAGCTTATGAGCACGGCCTGTTAGGTGAAAATATTTTAGGTACCGACGTGACCATCGATCTACATGCATCGCTGGGTGCGGGTGCTTATATCTGTGGTGAAGAAACCGCGTTATTGAACTCACTGGAAGGCAAACGCGGTCTGCCACGTTTCAAACCGCCGTTCCCGGCAAACTTTGGCCTCTATGGCAAACCTACAACCATCAATAATACGGAAACGCTGGCATCGGTTCCTGCCATCATGCGCAATGGTGGTGACTGGTTTCAGAATTTAGGTATTCCCAACAGTGGTGGTGTTAAATTATTTTCCATCTCCGGGCATGTCAATAATCCGGGTAATTTTGAGATACCGATGGGCACATCATTTGCCGATCTGTTAGCGATGGCGGGCGGTGTAAAAGATGGTAAAAAATTAAAAGCAGTTATCCCCGGTGGATCATCCGTACCTGTGGTGCCTGGCGATATCATGATGCAGACCAATATGGATTATGACTCCATCGTTGAAGCCGGTTCGATGTTAGGTTCCGGTGCGGTCATCGTGATGGATGAAACCACTGATATGGTTCAGGTACTACGTCGCATCTCGCAATTTTATTTTTCAGAATCCTGTGGTCAGTGTACGCCATGCCGGGAAGGTACCGGCTGGTTATATCGTATGCTGACACGTATCGTCGAAGGTAAGGGCACGATGGCTGACATCGATAAACTCGACGATGTTGCCAGCAAGATCGAAGGCAGAACCATCTGTGCTCTGGGTGATGCCGCGGCGATGCCGGTGCGCAGTTTCCTGAAGCATTACCGAAGTGAATTTGAATATTACGTAGAACATAAACACAGCATGGTGAAGGCGGCATAATGTCAGAAGCCCCAGAAAATAATCAAGCCGAAGACATGGTAACGATTACTGTCGATGGCCAGGAAATGCAGGCGCCTAAAGGTGCCATGCTGATCGAAGTGACCGACG
>JBFFVI010000159.1:0-5142 GCA_041570895.1 Gammaproteobacteria bacterium | reverse complement strand
GATACTTGACTGCAATGAGACAAATCGTTCCTCATTCGCCTTACCGAGTATACGTTCTCGCGGATAATCATCATCTTTATGACAACTGCTGCAGCTCTCACCGAGGTTTTGCAACTGCTTGATCAAGGTCTGCCTGGACTGCAGCGCCACTGCTTTATGTCCATCATCCAGTGCGATCAATATCCGGTTAACCGATGTAGACAATGCTTCCATATTGTCTTCAAAACTGTGCATCACACCATTGCTATCTTTTATCTCGATATCACCATAATAGGGTGAACGATAAGTGGCTACCACCAGTGGCTGATAATAGGTATGGCAGTCATCACAGGTACGCTCGATCATTTCCAGTGTTCTGCCGACACGGACCATGTCGCCTTTTTCAGCAAACATTTCGAGTTCTGGCAACAGTCTGGGTTTAATATCTTTTTCCCATTCAGGCACCATCTCGGCTATCTTGTTGTAGTCTTTATCCAGGCGTTTTATCCATTTCTGCATCGCCTGCTGATCATTCTGCTCAGAATATTCTGCAATTGCCTGCATTTCGCGGCGCAGGCGAAACATGGTGTGCAGCCATACCTGGCGTTTATTCGCTGGTTTATACCATTGTTCGAGCGAGGCTGGCGGTTGTTTAACACTGACCATCGGGTCGCCATGAACAGGTGCAGCCCAGATAACAACCAGTAGAGGAAAAAGCAAAAAAATCGGGGTGAATTTCATATTGTTACAGATCATGTGTTGGCACGAGCACGGTTAGAATCAGAGCATTATAAGTCATTCTCTCATCACTTAAACAGCCAGCGCCCTTTTTTCTGCCTGGCAGAACCAGTCTGCACTGCATTTGGCCTGAAAAAGCCTAGCCTTGCCTGCTCATTGCATTGTTCCGCCGTTCTTTTGATATAAATCATTCGAACTACCATCACTTATCGTTATGATTTCGATATTAGACAATCAGGTAACCACGAATGAACATCAAACAATTTATGGCACAGGATCATAAAGACTGCGATCTGCTTTTTGCCAAAGCCGAAAACGCTGCCGCCAAGGAAGACTGGACTACCGCCAGCCAGGCATTCGATGAATTTGTCCAGGCCATGGAACGTCACCTCGGTATCGAGGAACAGGAGCTGTTTCCTGCTTTCGAAGAAGAGACTGGCGTACAGACCGGGCCAACAGAGATGATGCGCATGGAGCACGATCAGATGCGGGTGCTTTTTGCTGAGATGAAATATGCTATGGAACAGAAGAACAGCGAGGACTACCTGGGTATCGCTGATACTTTATTGATACTGATGCAGCAGCATAATATGAAAGAGGAACAGATGTTATATAACATGATGGATCAGCATCTGACGGTTGACTTTAGTCATTGGAAAAGAAAATTCGACGACTGGGACCAGATCTAATGTCTGAGGAGGTTTTGCTGGACGTCAGTAACCTACCGCCACCGGAACCACTGGAGCAAACACTCGAAGCCGCTGAAAAACTAAAACCCGGTCAATACCTGCGCATGCTGCACCGTCGAGATCCCTGTATGCTTTATGGCAATCTCGACGCCAATCATTTCAACTATTTCCAGCGCCAGGGCACAACCACAGCCGTCGAAGTTTTCATCTGGCATGACGATGATACCGAGGCCGCGGCGGCAGTACAGAATATCATCGACGACACGGTAGAAACCTCACGATAAACCGGACTCGATAGCAATGCGCGCCGACCTTTCATTACAGCAGGCTCCGCCCTTTTCCGTGCCGGCGCGATTTCTCGTCAGTGCTCCATTATTTGGCCTGTTGGCTGCGCTGACATTACTCTGGCAGGGCCCGGATATAATCACTCACCGCTGGACACCCGGGATACTGGCCGTCACTCACTTGCTGACTCTGGGTTTTATCGCCATGAGTATGCTGGGTGCGATGCTGCAACTGCTGCCGGTACTCATGGGCATGGTTACTCCTCGCGCGGTACTCTTTAGCAGCATTATTCATACCCCTTTATTTCTGGGCTGCCTCTGTCTTGCTCTCGCCTGGTTACTCCAGATCGATCAGCTTTTTATCATTGCCGTAGTTTTGTCAGGATTTTCTTTTTGCATTTTTATCGGGCTGGCCAGCGAGCGTTTAATACGTTCTGCAAACAGGCACGTAACACGCAGTATGATGTTACTGGCCTTACTGGCTTTATTCATCACCACTTGTCTGGGTATCTATCTCGCTTTGGGCCATGGCATAAAAACCGTTCCACTTGCACGAGCGCTGACCGACTTGCATCTGAGCTGGGGACTGCTGGGATGGGTATCATTACTGATCATAGCCGTCGCCTATCAGGTAATCCCCATGTTTCAGATCACTGATGAATACCCGCTGATACATCAGCGCTGGATAGGATGGTCGATGTTTATTGCCTTGCCGGCTTTGAGCTTGACTTACCTGTTACCACTGGAAGCAATTAGAACCGTTGCCAGCATGATGCTGATTGTTTGTTTGTTAATTTTTGCGCTGACCACCTTGTGGATACTGCATAAACGACGCCGTCAATTAGCCGATACCACGATGCGCTTCTGGCAACTGGCCATGACCAGCCTGTTGCTGCTTAGCGTGGTCTGGAGCAGCAGTACTTTGATGGATGCTGAGATACCGGTATTCTTATTAGGGGTACTGATGATCCACGGCTTTGCCATGACAACGATCAACGGCATGATGTACAAGATCATTCCTTTCATCATCTGGTTGCACCTCAGTGTTCACAACAAGAAATTACGTGACCAGGGTGAAAGAGACTCACAGGTCAAGGTGCCGCACATGCGTCAGATAATCCCGGAAGCTGCTGCTCTGTGGCAGTTTCGTTTTCATTTACTCAGCCTGATATTACTGCTGAGTGCAACGATGTGGCCACAGTGGTTCTTCTATCCCGCAGCATTCTTGTTCGCACTTGCACAGGCTTTTTTGTTATTTAATTTATTAAAATCGGTTCATTTTTATAATGAAAAAATCGTCGAACTATCATCTCTCACTTAATTCGACTAGAAATAACTAACACAAGTATTGAATTTCGACATATACCTAATGACTGTTGTCGACGGCGGTAAGCGACCATAGGATTGTTCTGGTGTTATTGACTAGCTCAAAGGTCGCTAACCGACCCTTATCGGACTTTCATGGGGGGCAGTATTTACAATAGTCGCCTGTTATAAGTTGTTTTGTTCCAAACGTTTGATAGGGAATAATTATAGTCCTAGTTCGTCAATAGAATTGTAAAACTCATAATTATCAAAAGTGGTGCATAGGTAATAACAATATGTGGATAGTTCAGTGCAAGCTCAATAACGATTCTCAATCATGGTCTACCCTGGGTTCTTACGATAATAAGGCAAGCGCTATCGTCCATGCTTCTCGTGTGTCGGGTGAGTGCTTTATGGCTAAAGTAACAGACCCAAGTGGTAGTGTAATCTGGACTAATTAGCAGAATAGCTGTTAACCAACCTTTAAGTTTTCTAAGATAACTTCAATTACCGTATGACCGCTCACGACTGTCAGGCTTGATCAGCTGGAACTCTCCCTCGAATGGCTGCTTCCGACCCAAAGCGGACGCTCACAAAAGGTTTAATTCAGCAAAGTGATTAATTACCTGCTCACAGGTTTTATAAAGTTAATTGTATAACCGAGTAGTGCATCAAAACTTTCTAGCTCTTCAAAACCGGCAGCTTCACACAGTCCGCGAACATTTTTTCTACTTGTAAAATGTGGGTCAGGTATAACTTCCGTAATGGATAATATGCCACCTGGTTTGAGTGCGTGATTAACCTCAGTCAGAGCGTCATGTTTGTTGCTAATTTCGCCTAATACAGTGACAAGAATTGCGCGGTCAAAATACTCATTATCTGTTTTTCCACTGCCAGCCGGCGCATTTACTAACCGTATGTTTTTAATCCCCATGGCTTCTGCGCGCGCCTTTAATTTCTCCAACATTTGCGGTTGAATATCCAACGCGACAACTTCTCCCGTAGCTCCAACGCACTTTGAGGCTGGCAATGCCAATCGTCCTGGGCCAGACCCAACATCCAGTAACTTCATGCCTTTCTCAAGCCTTAGCCTTTGAAAAATCTTTTCAGGGCCAGCAATTGCGTTCATGTACGGGTTTTCGATAAGCCATGAGAAACTAGCGGGGCATGCAAGTGATCGATACCGCCACCACAATCCAATAGCAACAAATATTAAGCCAGCAAGTAAAATGCCAATTGTGAATTTCACGCTTAAAGCCTTTAGCTAAAGTTTAACCAAGGTTACACCCACCAATATTATAACGCCCACTTTTTTGTATTTTCTGACCTGTTGCCACATGTTTCTGGATTTTTCATATGGGAAATAGTATGTACTTTTAGTGACAAGAATTGGATTCATTGGCCGAACTACCGCTTCCGACCCATAGCAGTCATACATCTACAAGATGGGAAAGTCATGAAAGGTGCTGAAAATGGTTATTTATAGAATTACCCGCTAGCCAGTTAAAATAATATTTCACTTTATGCATGTAGATTAACTGTATGAGCTACTCCGCTACGTTTGTGCTATCTGCCCCTGAATTACTTGTGTTGTCTGACTCGGATGGTGGTACGTATTCCTCCTCAACACTGCTCGGGGTACTCGCGCCTCCACGAGAATCAATACAACCATTGATGTATTCATCAAGCAGTTCTGGCATTACCTCATAGTCTTTTGCTTCCTGGCGGCATTCAGCCTCAACACTAGCAGATACCGGTTGTACGGTTGCTGCAATGCCAAGAACTGTCAACACGGATACCACGAATGTAGTTCTGCGAATTTTGTTCATATATCAATCTCCCGGCGTATGTGTTTACTTAGATCCTAAGGATCGAGTCTATACAATTTCCAGCTGGCAGGGTAGTGAACGTTCGTTGTTGGCCGGTAAGCAACCATAGGATTAACCTGGTGTTGATGACTTACTCAAGGGTCGCTAACCGACCCATAACGGCCGTTGGCATTCGTTGTTCTGGACGCCTCACATCACCACATATGCGACATTCGAGATGTACCACTGATGGTAAAAATTAGTCATAAACGGACCTTCGTATTAGGTTGTAATAATCGTGGTCTGTCCCCGATTGCGCCTAATATATTCCTTGCAATT
>JBFFVI010000158.1:0-5151 GCA_041570895.1 Gammaproteobacteria bacterium | reverse complement strand
GGTTTAATCGGTGGTTCATTATGTCTGGCATTGAGACAGGCTGGTGCTGTTGGAGCTATCGTCGGCGCCGGTCGGAGTGAGGAAACCTTACAAAAAGCGCAGCAGCTGAACATCATCGATTGCTACGATATGGATATCAGCAATGCGGTCAAAGACGCTGATGTTATTTTTGTTTCGGTGCCGTTAGGCGCAATGCAGACAGTGTTCGAAAAAATTGCCGCTGGACTGGAACAGTCTGGAAACAGCAAGGCGATCATTACCGATGCCGGCAGTTCAAAGCTGCAGGTACAGCAGCTGGCCGATGATATATTTAAACATTCTGCCAGTCGTTTTGTTGCCGGTCATCCGATTGCGGGCACGGAAAACAGTGGCCCGGGCGCGGCGTTTGCAGACCTGTACAAAGATCGCCGAGTCATTCTTACCCCGACAGAAAATACCAGCACCGAAGCCGTTAATTTCGTCACAGCCATGTGGCAGATAACCGGTGCACTCGTTGAAACCATGGGTGCGCAGCATCACGACAGAGTGCTGGCAGCGACAAGTCATCTGCCGCACATGCTGGCATTTGGCCTGGTCCACTGCCTGGAGAACATGGATGATATTGAAGATGTATTTCGCTTTGCTGCCGGTGGTTTTCGTGACGTCACGCGTATCGCTTCAAGTGACCCGACCATGTGGCGTGATATCTGTTTGAATAACCAGAAACCCATCCTAGAGATGATGCAGCGTTATAAAGATGAACTTGATATGTTATATAATGCTCTGGAAGCAGGTGACGGTGAAAAACTGTTTGAAGTTTTTCAACACGCAAAACAGACTCGAGATAAGTTTACCCATTAATATTTGTCATCTTGAGCAGAGGAGAAAGATCCTGTAGTTAAGATCCCTCTGCTCGAAATAACAGTCATTCGTGATCAATTATGAAATATATAGCACAAGGTGGTTTAGATAAGACAGGATTGCAGGGCAGCATCCGTGTCCCCGGTGATAAGTCGATCTCTCATCGTTCGATCATGTTTGGCTCACTGGCCGAAGGTACCAGTCATATCAGTGGTTTTCTCGAAGGTGAAGACAGCTTAAATACAGTGCGAGCGTTCCAGGCAATGGGCGTTGAAATCGAAGGCCCGACTGACGGTAATGTAACCATACATGGTGTCGGCATGTATGGATTAAAAGCACCGGAAAAAGCGCTTGATCTTGGCAACTCAGGGACTTCTATGCGTTTATTGGCAGGTTTGCTTGCCGGTCAGCAATTTGATGTTGAGTTAAGCGGCGATGTTTCATTATCCAAACGTCCGATGAAACGGGTTACCGATCCGTTAACCGAGATGGGTGCCAAAGTAGAGACGGCCGAAGGTGGCAGACCGCCACTGAAAATTACTGGAAAGCAGACACTGAACAGTTTTAGCTATCAGATGCCGATGGCGAGTGCACAGGTTAAATCCTGCTGTTTGCTGGCGGGCATGTATGCGCAGGGAAGAACCTGTGTCACTGAGCCGGCAGTAACACGTGATCATACTGAGCGTATGTTGAAAGCCTTTGGCTGTTCTGTCGAAGTGACTGATTCCACGGCATGTGTCACCGGTCCGGCAAAATTGATCGCCACTGATATCGATGTGCCTGCCGATATATCATCGGCGGCCTTCTTTATGGTGGGTGCCAGCATCGCCGATGACTCGGATATCGTGCTGCAGCACGTCGGTATCAATCCCACGCGTACCGGTGTCATCGATATATTGAAGTTGATGGGCGCAGACATCACCACCTTTAATGAAGAGGAGGTGGGCGGTGAGCCGGTGGCTGATATCCGTATAAAAAGCGCAAAATTAAGAGGTGTTCACATTCCCGAGGCGCTGGTGCCACTGGCCATCGATGAGTTCCCCGTGTTATTTATTGCTGCTGCCTGTGCTGAGGGCCAGACAGTGGTAACCGGTGCTGAAGAATTGAAAGTGAAGGAGAGTGACCGCATCCAGGTCATGGCGGATGGTCTGCAGGCGCTTGGCGTCAGTGCCAGAGCAACCGAAGACGGCATGATTATCAAGGGTGGTGAGATAAGTGGCGGCACGGTGCATAGCCATGATGATCACCGTATCGCCATGGCGTTTGCCATGGCAGGGTTGTGTGCAGGCGGCGATATTCATATCGAAGACTGTGACAACGTGAATACTTCCTTTCCAGGTTTTGCCGATCTGGCTGCTTCCTGTGGGCTTTCTATCAAAGTGATTAATGAATAAAAAATTTATTTTTCACCGTAGCGTCTCTGCGGTGCAATCTTTAGTTTTGCTATGAATAATACTTCTGCACAGGTTATTTGCCTGGATGGTCCCAGCGGTGTAGGTAAGGGAACCATTTGTCTTGCTGTCGCTGAAAAACTAGGCTGGCACATCCTCGATAGCGGTTCGCTTTATCGTATTACTGCATTGCAGGTTTCCCGGCATTATTCCACGTTTGATGTTGATTCTATAAATGATATGCAAATAGCTGATTTAGCAAGTAATTTGTCCGTTTCTTATGGGCAAAAAAATAATGAATTAGCGATTTTTCTTGATGGAGAAGATATCACTCAGCTAATCCGTAATGAAGCGATCGGTGATAAAGCCTCACAGATTGCCGCCATTCCAGCTGTTCGTGAAGCATTACTGGCGCGTCAACGAGCCTTTTTAAGCGAGCCGGGACTGGTCGCAGATGGCCGTGATATGGGCACTGTGGTATTCCCAGATGCTGCTCTTAAAATTTATTTAACAGCAAGTGCCGAAGAAAGAGCGAAAAGACGCTATAAGCAGTTGAAAGACAAAGGAATTGATGTTAATCTCTCCGCCCTCGTTGAAGAGTTGCGTCAACGTGATGAACGAGATATGAATCGGGAGACAGCACCGCTGAAACCTGCGTCGGATGCAATCATCATAGATACGACCTCACTCGATATAAAACAGGTGACTGATGAAGTCATGAATTGGGTGAGTCGACGAATTATTCAGGAAGTAATCTGAGTATCTACTGTTATTTGTTGCGCACGATTTTGTGCCAGAAGCGGCCTGTCACTTGATAGGCTATATTATTAACTAACCTGTGTTCCCATTTCTATATTTATTGGGGCAGCCAGTGGCCTATCCATTGGTGGTAAACACATACAACCTATTTTTTATTAAACATTATGTCTGAAAGTTTTGCAGAATTATTTGAAGAAAGCCTGAGTCAAACCGATATGAGTGCCGGCAACGTTGTCCTTGGTACTATTGCCGATATCTCTGATGGATACGTTATCGTATCTGCCGGTTTGAAATCTGAAGGTGTTATCCCGCTTAGCCAGTTCACCAATTTACAGGGTGAAGTAGAAGTTAACATTGGCGATGAAGTTGAAGTGGTACTAGAAGCGGTTGAAGACGGCTACGGTGAAACACGTCTGTCACGCGAAAAAGCCAAACGTGCGAAAGCCTGGATCACATTAGAAAAATCATTTGAAGCTGAAGAGATCATTACCGGTGTTATTACAGGTAAGGTCAAAGGTGGCTTCACCGTTGAATTGGGTGATATCCGTGCATTCCTGCCGGGTTCATTAGTCGATGTTCGTCCAGTACGCGATACTGCTTACCTGGAAAACAAAGAACTGGAATTCAAAATTATTAAATTAGACCAGAAACGCAACAATGTTGTGGTTTCACGTCGCGCCGTTGTTGAGAACGAGTACAGTGAAGAGCGTGAAGCACTGCTCGACAGCATCGAACAAGGCAAGCAGATCAAAGCTGTGGTTAAAAACCTTACCGATTACGGCGCATTCCTTGATCTTGGCGGTATCGACGGTCTGTTACATATCACTGATATGGCATGGAAACGCGTACGTCATCCTTCAGAAATTGTTGAAGTGGGCCAGGAAATCGAAGTTATGGTGCTCAAGTTCGACAAAGAGAAATCACGTGTTTCTCTGGGTCTGAAACAGTTAGGCAATGATCCATGGGCTGAGATTGCACGTCGTTACCCAGAAGGCTCACGTCTTTGGGGTAAAGTTAGCAACATCACTGATTACGGTTGTTTCGTTGAGATCGAAGATGGCGTTGAAGGTCTGGTTCACGTATCTGAAATGGACTGGACAAACAAAAACGTTAACCCTGCAAACATCGTTACCCTGGGCGAAGAAAGAGAAGTCGTTATCCTTGATATCGATGAAGAGCGTCGTCGTATTTCATTAGGTATGAAACAGTGTCAGGCTAATCCATGGGATGAGTTCTTTGCAACACATAACAAGGGTGACAAAGTTACCGGTGTTATCAAATCGATCACTGATTTCGGTGTCTTCGTTGGTCTTAATGGCGAAATCGATGGCCTGATCCACATGTCTGACATCTCATGGGAAGACGGTGGCGAAGAAGCTGTTCGTAATTATAAGAAAGGCGATACTATCGAAGCGGTTGTTTTATCGATCGATGCAGAACGTGAGCGTATCTCACTGGGTATCAAACAGATGGAGCAGGACCCTATCTCTACTTTCATGGCTGAGCACAAAAAAGGTTCTATCGTTACCGGTACTGTAACCTCTGTCGATGCGAAAGCAGCAATCATCGATCTAGGTGATGGTGTTGAAGGTACGCTACGTGCATCTGAGTTATCAAGAGATCGCGTTGAAGATGCCAGCACTGTGCTTAAAGTAGGCGAAGAAGTTGAAGCTAAACTGATCGGTATCGATCGTAAGAATCGCGGTATCGCATTGTCGATTAAAGCGAAAGACTATGATGATGAATCTGAAGCACTGAGAGACTTCTCAGATAATCAGGACGCGTCTGGTGCAGCACCGACTTTAGGTGATTTGATGAAAGAGCAGATGAAATCGAAAGATTAAGTTAAGCTCGTAGCCATCTCACCTTGTGTGAGATGGCTAGATTAAAGATATATTTGATTGTCAGTAGATTGTTGTTAATAACAGAGGAAGATTATTAGTATGGCTGAAGAAATGCAAACTAACGCAATGATGAAATCAGAATTGATTGAACGCATTGCACGTAAGCAAAGCCATCTGGCCTACAAGGATGTAGAACTGGCGGTTAAAAGTATGCTGGAACAGATGAGCAATTCATTGTCCAGTGGCGAACGTATAGAGATACGCGGCTTTGGTAGTTTTTCCTTACACTACCGTCCACCACGCTCTGGACGTAACCC
>JBFFVI010000157.1:0-5234 GCA_041570895.1 Gammaproteobacteria bacterium | reverse complement strand
CCTCGGAGCGCCTTCTGCAGTAGGCTTTGCGCCGCTTTTTGAAGGTTGGTCGTATTTGATGTATAATGTTCAAGTTAATATTTCATGGGCATCTCACCGCAACAACTCGAACTTCGAAAGCCTGCACCAACCGATGGTGCGTCAGTCTTCCGCCTGATCAATCAGTGCCCACCACTTGATAGCAACTCGATGTACTGCAACCTGTTGCAATGTACGCACCTTGCCGATACTTCTGTCGCTGCTTTTCATGCTGATACATCAGGTGAAGAGCTCGTCGGTTTCATATCCGGTTATCTGATTCCCGAACGCAACGACACTCTCTTCATCTGGCAGGTGGCGGTCGACGAAACAGCACGTGGCCTGGGATTAGCCGGCAACATGCTGCAACACATCCTGCATCGTACGCAATGTGATCATGTCCGTTATCTGGAAACAACGATTACTGAAACGAATGAAGCATCATGGGCTTTGTTTGAAAGCCTGTCTAAAAAGTTACACACCGGTATTGAAAGAACGACCATGTTTGATCGTGATAGGCATCTCGACGGTCAACACGCAACCGAATATCTGGCACGTCTCGGTCCCTTTTAAAACAACAAGCCTCTAATAGAAAATTTTTTACCTTTTATTACAGAACGATATAACAGAACTACAACCGGTGAGCGTCACTGCCACCAGGAAAAAAATCTAATGAAAATTTTTGATGAAATCGAATCTGAAGTACAGAGCTATGCACGCTCCTTCCCGCGCGTATTTCACAAGGCACAGGGCGAATTCCTGTACGATGAAGACGGTAATCAGTACCTGGACTTTCTCGCCGGCGCAGTCACCCTGAACTACGGTCACAACAACAAACTGTTCAAGGAAAAGTTACTCGAGTACATCCACGAAGACGGTATTACTCACGGTCTCGACCTGCACACCAAAGCCAAGGGTGAGTTCCTGGAAGCCTTTAACGAGAAGATCCTGAAGCCCAGGAATTATGAGTATGTGATGCAGTTCACCGGCCCGACCGGAACCAACGCGGTTGAGGCCGCATTGAAACTGGCGAGAAACATCACTGGCCGTGAGCACATCATCGCATTCACTAATGGATTTCATGGTGTCAGCCTGGGCGCACTGGCCGCCACTGGTAACTCGCATCATCGCAGTGCCGCGGGTGTAAGCCTCAGTGGTACCTATCGTATGCCCTACGACGGTTATATGGGTGATGATGTGAATACCACGGCATATCTGGAGAAAGTGCTGACAGATTCCAGCAGTGGCGTCGATCTGCCGGCCGCGGTCATCGTCGAAACCGTACAGGGTGAAGGCGGAATCAACGTTGCCAGTTTCGAATGGCTGAGAAACCTTGAAACCATCTGCAGGCAACATGACATCCTGTTGATCATCGACGATATCCAGGCGGGTTGTGGCCGTACCGGCACCTATTTCAGCTTCGAAGAGGCCGGTATCAAACCCGACATCATCACTCTGTCTAAATCACTGGGCGGTTATGGCACACCATTCGCCGTTGTACTGATTAAACCCGAACTGGACCAGTGGCGTCCCGGCGAACACAACGGCACCTTCCGTGGCAATAATTTTGCTTTTGTTACCGCAAAAGCAGCCATCGATCATTACTGGAGCGATGACAAGTTCTCAAATGAAATCAAACGTAAAGGTGAATACGTTTCCAGTCGACTGGAAGCCATTGTCGATAAATACGGCGAAGGAAATTTCACCACGCGTG
Organism: Gammaproteobacteria bacterium; assembly: GCA_041570895.1. GTDB lineage: Bacteria > Pseudomonadota > Gammaproteobacteria > SZUA-229 > SZUA-229. Next base: position 3,502 of record JBFFVI010000157.1, on the reverse strand, counting down.
GCCGCGGTATGTTCCAGGGCATCAATTGCATCAATGGCGAAATTGCCGGCAAGATTACCCATAGCGCATTCCAGAAAGGCCTTATCATCGAAACCAGTGGTGCGGATGACCAGGTCGTGAAATTTCTGTGCCCACTGATCATCAGTGACGACAACCTGAAAAAAGGCATCGATATCGTCGAGCAGGCGATCAAAGAAGTCTGCGCCAAAGAAGATTCCATTCCGGAAGAGTCCGATTATTTCGATGACGTGCGGGTGAGCGCTTAATCACTTTTAGCTAACAGGAATAAGAAATGATCGTAAGAACCCTGGCAGAGGCCGAAAAATCCAGTCGTCGCGTGGTTGATCCCAAGGGTAACTGGGACAGCGTCCGTCTGTTATTAAAAGATGACAACATGGGCTTTTCTTTTCACATCACCACCATCTATGCTGGCGCCGATTTTCAGATGCATTATCAGAACCACCTTGAATCTGTGTATTGCATGTCAGGCGAAGGCGAGGTCGAAACTCTGGACGATGGCCCAGACGGTAACAGAAAGTACCCGATAAAACCCGGTACAGTCTATATCCTGGATAAACACGACAAACACGTGCTGCGGGCCTTCAGCGAGATGAAGATGGCCTGTGTCTTTAACCCACCGGTGACCGGCAAAGAAGTGCATAACACAGAAGGCGCTTATGAGCTGCCTACAAGCGCAATAACCGATTAATGTGCAGTTGCCGAATGGCGACGAGCGGCTCTTATGATATCAAGTTTTGTCTTTTTTCTTGGCCTGTTTGTTTTCATCGGTATTCTATCCGTCTATAAAAGTCGTGGAACCAAACAAGATTATTATTTAGCCAGCAGTTCAATTTCACCAGCCCTTGTAGGCCTGTCTGCAGTTGCCACCAATAACAGCGGTTACATGTTTATCGGCGTTATCGGCTACACCTATGCTACAGGTTTGGCGTCTATCTGGCTGATGATCGGCTGGATAGCCGGTGATTTCATGGCATCGACGTTTATCCATAGCCGTCTGCGCAAGGCCACCGAAAAAACCGGCGAAGTTAGTTATGCCGGCGTACTCAGTAACTGGTACGGTAACGGTAACGATCGTCTGCAACACCTTATCGGTTTGATCTCGCTGGTTTTCCTGCTCGCTTATGCCAGCGCACAACTGGTCGCCGGCAGTAAAGCCTTGCACGTTTTATTTGAATGGCCGAGCTGGGCGGGAGCGGTCATGGGTGCGATCATGGTTGCCGCCTACTGTATCGCCGGCGGTATCCGCGCCTCTATCTGGACCGATGCTGCACAGTCGGTGGTAATGATCGTGTCTATGGCAGTGTTACTTGTTACCGCAAGTTCGTCATTAGGCGGACTGGATTCAGCTATCGCACAGATGTCCGCAGTCGATGGCTTTCTCGACTGGTTTCCCAAAGACCTTGCCTTGCCCGGTTTGGCCGGCGGTGTACTGTTTGCGGTGAGCTGGGCGTTCGCCGGTTTCTCCGTCATCGGGCAGCCGCACATCATGGTGCGATTTATGACGCTTTCAAACAGCCGGAAAATGAATCGCGCAAGGTTATGGTATTACCTGTGGTTCACCGCATTCTATGCCATGGCGACGGGTGTCGGTTTGCTGTCACGCATCTATCTCAGTGATTCTGCCGCTTTCGATGCAGAGCTGGCATTACCGACGATGGCGATCGAACTGTTACCGCCCGCTATGGTTGGCCTGGTACTGGCCGGCATTTTTGCTGCCACCATGTCGACGGCCGACTCACTGGTGTTGAGTTGTTCAGCGGCCATCACCCATGACCTCCTGCCGCATAAGATCGAAAATACCGTATTATTGAAAGTGGTCACGATACTGATAACGCTCGCCGCGCTACTATGGGCGTTGATTAACAGTCAGAGTGTGTTCAGCCTGGTTATTCTATCCTGGTCGGTACTGGCCAGTGCATTTGCGCCGTTGCTGATAGTACTAAGCCTGGGTGGCAAGCCGTCACAGAAATCGAGCATGACGGCGGTATTAACAGGTTTGGTTGTCGCCCTGTTATGGCGTTATATGGATTGGCATAATGCCGTGTATGCCGGCATGGCCGGTATTCTGGCTGGCCTTTTAATATTGAGACTGCCCCGGCTCAACAGCACGACGAAAAGCGTTTTTGAAACAAGGTAACTCAAGTTGATTAATCCCTCACTCCCCTTTAATTTATTGCCTTGTTATGCGAAGTCAATCTATTACCTTTAGCTTAACTTCAGTGCCATCTGGAAGATCTTTTATTTGCTTTCCTAAATCTCCCGATAACCTGATAATTTCAACGAATGGGGCAGTTTTAATATTGGTTCCGGTATATTCGCCGTTAAGGATACCAGGAATTACCAAATAGTATTTGCACCCGTCTTTTAGTGCGCCTAACATTTCAGTGGCTTCATCAACCATTACAGTCATATTCCAATCATTAAGGAATTCATGATCTTTGATTAGTTTGTTGTAATCATTTATTGACTGCGCTACAACCTCACAATAAACATCTTCTGGGCAAAGACGCCAAAATTTATTCTCAGCGTCTTTAATGATTAAGTTGCCAAATTCATTTTCAGCAACGACTTCAGTTGGATTTATACCAATCCATCCCCATGATTCTTTAATTTCGTCAATGATACTCATATTTTTTATGGCATAACGTTTTGGTAAGACGTGCGAACCTTTTGCGTGAGTTCTTGACCCACTTGTTAAGCGTCAAGCACAAGTTTTGCACCATAACTTAATGCTGTTTTTACAAAGGATAGCGCAGCATCTTTGCCGATTACTTTTACACCCTTACTAAGCTCTTCACCTAAGGTTGCTTTTATTTGTAACTCTTTAGGTTTTGCATTTAGAACCTCTAAACCTTTTGGTGACAATGTAACTGCATTGAACGATATGTGTGTATCGTTTCGATGCAATAAATACCCAGACTCAATTAGCCAGTTAATGGACGCCCTGGCTATGTCATACTCTGAGTTACGCTTATAAATATCATGTTCGTAACCCGGGCCCAATGCCTCATGGATAGCTTCCCCCACATCTATCACAGACACATCAATGCGTATAGGAAAGGCTTGATAACATTTACCAAAAACTTCTGCGACTGCAATATTGAATGATTCTATGTTTTTCATGAGTGCTTAACGGTCAGCTAAGGGGCGCATGTGTTTTATGCGACCCGTGCGAGGCACATACTTGAGCATTTTGTTAGGCCATAAACTCATAATCTGTTAACTCAAGATATCCTTTTTAATCTGCTCAAACTCCTCCTTTGTGATCTCTCCTTTCGCATACCTCTTTTTCAATATTTCAAGCGCTGAATCCGTTTCTCCACCTTCTCCGTGATGACCTCCTGGGCCCCACCACGGTCTACAGCCCCCTCGTCTAAAAAATACAAAGAAGAAGATGATCATTATTACGAACATGATCATGGGGAAAATCCACATTCCTCCCCAATGCCACATCCATGGTTGGTCTGGTGTCATGGTTGTT
>JBFFVI010000156.1:0-5260 GCA_041570895.1 Gammaproteobacteria bacterium | reverse complement strand
GCATACGCATGGTAGTGCACCTGCTGTCTTTGCTGCGCTTCTTATTTTTCTGCTGTGCTGTTATTTGAGTATATATATCGCGCTTGCCGTCTATGTGGTTAACCGTTTCCTGCCTGCGAAGCCGGTCCTGCGTTTGATGCTCTTTTATCCAGCAAGCTGGATAGTGTTCGAGTGGTTACAGGGATACGTGATGACCGGTTTTGCCTGGATGCAAATAGGCTATACGCAGATTGATCTTCCACTCTCTGGTTTTGCGCCGTTATTCGGTAATCACGCGGTAGGCGGCCTCGTTGCCTTATGCGCTGGAAGCCTGGTTGTGTTGTTCAACTATGCTTGTACCAAACAATACAAACAGGGGTTTATGGTGATTGTCCCTGTTATTGCTTTATGGCTAGTCGCTGGCCTGTTGAAAACAGTTGACTGGACTCAGGTTGATGGCGAAGCGATTAATGTCAGTGTTATCCAGGGCAATATAAACCAGATAGATAAATGGAAGTTGCAGATGAAACAGCCGACGATGAAGTTATATCGTGAGCTGTCACTGGAACAAAAAGATGTGGATCTGTTTGTCTGGCCGGAGACTGCCGTGCCAGATTACCAGCATCGAGTGAGACCTTACATAAAACAGTTGCGTGCTGACATGAAGCTGCAGGATGCTGATCTGCTGTTGGGTATTTTTGTAAAAAACGAACAAAAACGGGTGCTTAACAGTGTCTTGAATATCGATGGCCAGGTTTATCACAAACGCCACCTGGTCCCTCTGGGAGAGTTTATTCCGCTGCGCTTCCTGATCGAGTTCTTTAACCGGTTCGTCAAGATACCGATGTCTGACATCGCCTCGGGTGATGAAGACCAGCCATTACTGATGGCGGCGGGAGTCCCTCTGGGTTTGTCTATCTGTTTTGAAGATGCTTTTGCACGCGACGTGATCAAAGATCTGCCGGCAGCAAAGTTACTGGTCAATGTCAGTAATGATGCCTGGTTTGAAGATTCACACGAGCCGCATCAACATCATGCTATCGCACGCATGCGCGCGCTAGAGGCAGGGCGTTACATGATCCGTTCGACCAATACCGGTATTACCTCTTTTATCGGACCGCACGGCAACGTCATAAAACAACTGCCGCAGTTTGAAACCGGGGTATTGAATGGGCAGGTATTACCGCTTGTCGGCGCCACCCCGTTTGTACGCTGGGGTGACGGCCTGATTGTGGTGTTGAGCAGTCTGTTATTAGCTGTTTTTGCAGGCTGGAAGGTTAAATATCGCTCGGCTGCCGGCGAATAAAGCGAGTATGGCCACATTTTAGGCAGTCCGTGATCTCATCACTACTGAGAAACGGTTTGGCTTTTCCGCAGCTCTCGCAGATAAGGGTTCCCGGTCCGGTTATTTCACCGCTCTTATAAACGGTGATCGGTTCAGTCAAGCTGGCTGTCTGTTTGAACTGCTCGAGTTCAATCCGGGTAAAATCAGCGACAGACAAAAACAGCTCCATCACCTTGTGCTCGATGACCTCGATATCCAGCATTAACCAGTCATAAAATTCAGCACTCGAATCCATCATATACTCAGCGGCATCGTTTATGTCACGTTTGATATACTCGCCTATCTCATAAGCCTCTTCGACGGTGACCTGGCCGAGGTGAACTGCCTGATCTCTGGCTAGATCCAGTGCTTTCTGCAGTGAGATATCGCTTGGGTCTGAATGTTCAAATGCATCACGCATTTCTTTCATCATCTGGTTGTAGGCAGAGATCAGGTGGTTAGCCGGTTTTTTCTGTAATCGAATCATGATGTCTTTTGTTTTGAACCCTGTCTTAGTTGAAATGACCATAAAATACTCATGAGGGTGAAACGAATCCTTTATGTAGTCTCGACGCTGGTGTATCCTTCATGACTTATTTATAGCCCAGAAAAATACGGCATGTGAAGTCATCCGACGAACTGCACGTTTAAATAAAAAATTTATGAATGAAGAATACCAGGCCCAGAAAATAGAAGAAAAAGTTCAAAAGATCTGGGATGAAAAATCCATCTTTAGAGCAGTAGAAGATCCTGCAAAAGAAAAATTTTACTGCCTTGCCATGTTTCCTTATCCCAGTGGCCGTCTGCATATGGGGCACGTGCGAAACTACTCGATTGGTGATGTGATTTCACGTTTTCAGCGCATGCAGGGGAAAAATGTACTGCAGCCGATGGGCTGGGATGCCTTTGGCCTGCCAGCTGAAAATGCAGCGATGAAAAACAAGGTGGCACCAGCAAAATGGACCTTTGAAAATATTGATTATATGCGCGAGCAGTTAAAACGTCTGGGTTTTGCTTATGACTGGGAACGCGAGCTTGCTACCTGTACACCGCAGTATTACCGCTGGGAGCAGTGGCTGTTTACTCGTCTGTTCAAAAAAGGCCTGGCTTACAAAAAAACAGCGGGTGTTAACTGGTGTCCGCATGATCAGACGGTACTGGCAAACGAACAGGTGATCGATGGCAAGTGCTGGCGTTGTGATACGGCGGTAGAGCGCCGTGAGATTGCCCAGTGGTTCATGAAAATCACTGATTACGCCGATCAACTGCTGGATGATCTCGATCAGCTGGAGGGTTGGCCGGAGCAGGTGCGCACCATGCAGCGTAACTGGATCGGCCGTTCTGCCGGTGTCGAATTACAGTTTGAAGTTGATGGTGAAGCGCCGCTGATGGTCTATACCACGCGTGCGGACACCCTTATGGGAGTCACCTATGTAGCTGTCGCTGCCGAGCATCCGTTGGCAAAAAAAGCGGCTGCAGATAACCCGGAATTACAGGCCTTTATCGAATCGTGTAAGACCACCAGTGTCGCTGAAGCCGATGTCGCCACCATGGAAAAGAAAGGCATGGCAACCGGTCTGATGGCGAAACACCCGATTACGGGAGAGCAGGTACCGATCTGGGTGGCTAATTTTGTCCTGATCGATTATGGCTCGGGCGCGGTTATGTCAGTTCCGGCGCATGATTCACGCGATTATGATTTTGCCAAAGCCTACGGCCTGGCGATCAAGCAGGTCATCTATCCTGCCGACGGCAGTGATATCTCCGTGGATACCGAAGCGTTTGTGGAAAAAGGCGTGCTTAAAAATTCGGCTGAATTTGATGGTTTATCTTCCGAGCAGGCGATCGAAGCCATCGCCGATAAACTGACTGCGTTGAATAAAGGTGAAAAACAGATCAATTATCGCCTGCGCGACTGGGGTGTCTCCCGGCAGCGATACTGGGGAACACCTGTCCCCATCATTCACTGTGATCGATGTGGTACGGTCGCGGTACCGGAAGACCAGCTTCCGGTGGTGTTACCGGAAGATGTCGTATACGGCGATGATGTCGGTTCGCCGATCAAAAAAATGCCGGAGTTTTATCAGACCAGCTGCCCTCAATGTGGTGGCAAAGCGGAACGTGAAACCGATACCTTCGATACCTTTTTTGAATCCTCATGGTATTACGCACGTTTTGCCTGTCCCGATGCTGATGTGATGCTCGATGACAGGGCGAAATACTGGGCGCCGGTGGATCAATATATCGGCGGTATCGAACATGCGGTATTACATCTGCTGTATGCGCGTTTTTTCCATAAATTAATGCGTGATGAAGGCCTGTAAGACAGTGATGAGCCATTCACAAATCTGCTGACGCAGGGCATGGTACTGAAAGATGGCAGCAAGATGTCCAAGTCCAAGGGCAATACCGTTGACCCGCAGCAGTTGATCGAAAAATACGGTGCCGATACGGTGCGTTTATTCATCCTGTTTGCGGCGCCCCCTGAGCAATCACTGGAATGGAATGACGAAGGTGTCGACGGCGCCTCGCGTTTTCTCAAACGCCTGTGGAAACTGGTCGCCACGCATCTTGCCGAGCAGTCTTCGCTACCGGTATTGAATGTCAGTGAACTGAGCGCAGAACAGAAAAACATCCGCCGCAAACTGCATGAGACTATCGCCAAGGTGAGTGATGATATCGGACGCCGGCACACCTTTAATACCGCGATTGCAGCGGTGATGGAACTGATCAATGAACTCAGCAGGTTTAACGATAACAGTGAGCAGGGTGCTGCGGTGGTTCGTGAAGCGGTGGAAAATATCGTGCTGCTGTTATCGCCGATCGTGCCGCATATCACGCAACAGTTATGGAATGAGCTGGGGCATGATGAGTTATTAGCTAATGTCGCCTGGCCAGTGTGCGATGAATCAGCCCTGGTGCGAGATGAGATCGAGATGGTGGTGCAGGTGAACGGCAAATTGCGTTCCAAGATCAATGTCGCGGTCAATGCTGATAATGCCTCGGTCGAAGCCCTGGCGTTAGCAGATGATAAGATTGTCGCGAATATAGAAGGCAAGACCGTGCGTAAGGTGATACTCGTGCCTGGCCGACTGGTCAATATCGTGGCAAATTAAAATGTTTTTTAGATCTTTTAATCTTTTAATCCTTTTATCGTTGACACTGGTTATTCAGGGGTGCGGTTTCCAGTTGCGCGGCGCATTAGATATATCCTCGGATATATCACCGCTGTATCTACAACAAAATAGCGTGTTCGAACTGGCGCGGGAAATAAAATCGCTGCTGGCAACCAATAAAATAGCGCTGGCAGAGAATTCGACACAGGCAAACACCCAGCTGGTCCTGTTGAATGAGACAAAGCAGCGCCGTGTACTGTCTGTTGACGGCAATGGCCGCGCCCGAGAGTATGCATTAACCTACACGGTGAATTTCACCATCAACATCCGAAAAGCAGAAAATCAGTCAGAAACTATGCCGGTAGAACCGAAACCGGAATCGATCTCTTTAACGCGTACCCTGGTATTTGAGCCTGATGCAGTGCTCGCGGTGACCAACGAGACAGAGATCTTATATAACGATATGCGACGTAATGCAGCTCGTTCGATCCTGCTACGTTTGCAGGCGCGTTCACGTCAGCAGTCGGTGCCAGCCAACAAAGATGTTGTCGCTAACCCAGACGTGAAATAAGACGCGATGAACGTACGTCCAGATCAATTACCGTCGATGATTACGAAAACGGTATACCCAGTTTACATGGTGAGTGGTGATGAACCATTGCAGCAGATGGAATCACTGGATCTGGTCCGTTCTTTTCTGCGTGATGAAGATTATTCTGAAAGAGAAGTGCTGGATGTCGATGCCCAGTTTGACTGGCAGCGTTTAATGGATGAGGCGGCGAACATGTCTTTGTTTGCCACTCGGCGAATCGTTGAATTACGACTGCCGTCTGCTAAACCG
>JBFFVI010000155.1:0-5290 GCA_041570895.1 Gammaproteobacteria bacterium | reverse complement strand
TTGTGCATGAAGATGCTGGGTCGTCAACTCGATGGTTTCACCTGCGCCAACCAGTAATACCGTGGTTTTTTTAAGATCGCCAAAGATCTGTTTGGCCAGGCTGACGGCGGCAAAAGCAACCGATACCGGGCTGGAACCGATATCGGTGTCAGTGCGTACCTGTTTGGAAACGGCAAAGGCGCGTTGATAGAGTTTGCCTAGCAGCTGCCCGATGGTGCCATTTTCATTGGCCAGTGCATAAGCATCTTTCATCTGCCCGGCTATTTGAGGCTCTCCCAGAATCATGGAATCCAGACCACAGGCAACTTCCATGGCATGGCGTATGGTCTCCTCGTGAGCGTGAAGATAGAGATGTTCCCTGATCTTGTCTTCATCGATGCCATGAAATTTACTGAACCATTGTATGATTGCCTGGTCGTTATCTTCACTGGTAACGCAATAAATCTCGGTACGATTGCAGGTTGACAGGATGCTGGCTTCTTCAATATGTTTAAGCTTTTTCAGGCTCAACAGGGCTTCAGGCAAGGATTGTGGGGTGAACGCAAGCCGTTCGCGCAGATCAAGAGGCGCGGTTTTATGATTGATACCTAGTGTAATCAAAGACATAAACGGTTTACAGGGTTGTGTGTATAGAGGAAAACGGGCAATTTTGAGGGATGGATGCACTTAACTCAAGCTGAATCCGGTATTTTTACTGACATTTGTTTCAATTTCTCGGGTTATATTGTTATTAACAGCAATAAATGCGTTATATTCAGCATGAAGTTATTTAATATAGTACCGATGAATCAAAGATTTACTTAATTTTTATCCCTAATATCAAACATTTAGTTTTAAATTCCATGACGATATTTTTTAAACGTTCAAAACAAAGGTCTAAGCCCTGGTTTTTTCTAGTACTAACGGCTGTCATCCTGGTTTCAGCCTGCGACTCAATGCCGACGGTTAGTGATGCTGTTGTCGAAACCGTAGAAGTAGAAGATAAACACTCTGACACAGTTGTGCAAGAGACAAAAGTCGATGTTGAAGCGCTTAGCGACAATGAAGAGAAAGAAGTTAAAGAGCCGGTACGACTGGATGGTGATTCCCTGTATAACTTGCTAGCGGCAGAATTTGCCGGTAATAGCGGTGACGTAGATGCTTCGCTGCAATATTATCGCGAAGCTTCAAAATCAATTGAAGACAGCCGTATTGCTGCGCGAACAGCCTATATCGCACTTTACGGTGAAGATTATGAGGCAGCATTGACCGCTCTGGATCGCTGGCGCGAACTTGAGCCAGATTCAGCTGATCTGCCGAGGATGTATGCGATTGTCTACCTAAAACTGGAGCAGCCTGAAAAGGCCGTGCCGTATGTTGAGACAATCCTTTCAGGTTCTCGTGAATCTTCGGTCGACGAGGCAATGGCAGTCAAACAATTGTTAGCAAAAGAGGCATCTACCAAAGATGCCTATGTGGTATTGCAAAAACTAAACGAGAATGAAGATAAAAATAAGCACCTTCTGATACTGCAGTCTCGTTATGCGGCGCAGTTAAAGCAATACGATGATGCGATGAGTCTACTTGATGAGGTGCTGGTCATTGATCCTTCACTGCATGAAGTATTAATCATTAAAGCCAGGATTCTGACTGCTCAGGGCAGGCATGAAGAAGCTACGGCACTGATAAAACAGGTGCTGGATGATCTGCCTGACAATAATGCCCTGCGTCTGCAATATGCTCGTATGCTAGTCGAACAAGGCGATATGCCGGGCGCAACTGAACAATACCTGATCTTGTATGAAAGGCTTCCTGAAGATGGCGATATCAGCTTGAGCCTTGCCCTGATCTATATCGAAACCCAGGAGCTTGAAAAAGCAGTTGAAGTACTTGAGCACATGGTCGAAATCGATAAAAAAGTGCCTGTTGCCAATTATTATATCGGACGAATTTTACAAAACCAGGGTGATGACAAACAGGCGGTTGCACGTTACCTGCGCGTTAATAGCGGTGAATATGCTTTTGATGCACAGCTGCGCATCGGTATCTTACTGGCGGCTTTAGGTAAACCTGACGAGGGTCTGGCAAAACTTGAAAAGTTGGCAGAGGTTCACAGTGACTGGAACTTACGCGTTAAATCCTACCTTGCTCAGGGAGAGATTTTACGTGACCAGAAGCGATATAAAGAAGGCGTAGAAATGTATAGCCGTGCTTTACAGCAAAAACGTGATGATACTCTTTTACTCTATGCGCGTGGATTGATGGCAGAAAAAGTTGATCGTCTCGATATGACTGAAGCGGACCTTTTGAAAGTCATATCGAAAGAACCGGATAATGCTGACGCTTTAAATGCCCTGGGTTATACTCTGGCCGATCGCACTGCACGTTATAAGGAAGCACAGGAGTACATAAAAAGAGCCGCTGCACTGGTTCCGGATGATCCGGCGATACTCGATAGTTTAGGCTGGGTGAGTTATCGTCTTGGTGAAATGGATGAAGCCATTAAATGGTTATCCAAAGCCTTTGAGAAACTACAGGATGCAGAAATAGCTGCGCATTACGGTGAGGTGTTATGGCACAACAACCAGAAAGACAAAGCCCGCGAGATATGGAATAAGGGCAAGGCGCTGAATGCAAAAAACCCGGTGCTGCTGGAAACCTTGAATCGTCTTAATCCCGAATAATATTTAAAAAACTCAGCAGCGAAGTTGCTCAAGTCACTGAGATTTTTATCGTATGCATTTTATTCTGCGATGCTTGCATCTTCTGTAGTAAAAAACTTTTGTTGTTGCAGTAGCAAACAAACTAAAATCAACTTATCTTTTTATCAATTCCTATAATTATGATCCGTCGTTTATTGTCTCCTTCGCTGGTTTTGCTGACGTGTTCGATTCTCGTGTCGTGTGCCACTGTAAAACAACAGGCTTTAACCGAACCTGCTGGCTGGATTGCTGAGCAACAACAGAGGCGGCAGATTAAGATCTGGGAGATCCGCGGCCGTCTGGGTGTGCAGACCGAAAGCAACGGCGGCTCAATGGACATCATCTGGAAACAGTCTGATGAGGAGTTCTCGATTCGATTAATCGCACCATTGGGCGCAGGCACGTATCTTATCCAGGGAGATAATGAAGTAGCCGATATACGTTTTCCAGATGGTCAGAAAAAAGTAGTTAGCGATATTGACGAGGTTTTTTCATCAGCACTAGAGATTAAACTGCCAGCTAATGCGGTTAAAGACTGGATTCGTGGGTTACCGGCAAAATCATTATCGGTAGAAAGTATTAGCTGGAATGAACAAGGTTTGATCAACAGGATTAAACAGTCTGGCTGGAATGTGGAAATGAAAAAATACACAGGCAACAAGATATTGTTGCCGCATGCCATCTATCTGAGCCGTGAAGATAATGATGAGTTTGATGTGCGACTGGTTTTAAGGCAATGGCTCGTAGACAACTAGGAAGAAGTTTTAGCTGATGAATAATCTAGTCTGGCCGGCACCGGCAAAATTGAACCTGATGTTGCATATAACCGGTCAGCGTGAAAATGGTTATCATGAGCTGCAGACAGTTTTTCAGTTTATTGATTTTTCTGATGAGCTGGAATTTCAGCTGAGAAGCGATGGCGTCATCCTTCGCCATTGTGATGATTTTGAGGTTCCACAAAATGAAGACATCATCATTGCCGCAGCAGATTTACTTCGGCAAAAGTTCTTACAGAAGAGCCCTTCGATTACAGCCCGTTTTGGCGTTGACATCACTCTGAGAAAAAACATCCCAATGGGTGCTGGACTGGGTGGTGGCAGCTCCGACGCTGCGACGACATTGCTGGTGTTAAACCGTTTATGGGGAATGCAGCTCAGTATTGATGAGTTAGCCGAAATGGGGCTGAGCCTGGGTGCAGACGTGCCGGTTTTTGTGCATGGTTTTGCTGCTTTTGCTGAAGGCGTGGGCGAAAAATTAAGCCCGATTACGCCTGCTGAAAACTGGTATCTGGTGCTGATTCCCCCGGTACATGTGTCGACAAAAGAAGTCTTTTGTAATCCGCAATTGACACGGGATTGTTCTGCCATCAAACTATGCGACCTTTCGCGGCATGAGTGGCGGAATGTGTGCACACCAGTGGTGGTTAAAAGCTACCCCGAGGTGTCGCAAGCTATTGATATAATTAATAATTATTCAAAGGCTTGTATGAGTGGTACTGGTGCTTCGGTGTTTTCTAGCTTTGACACAAAAGAGCAAGCGGAAGAGGTTTTGCAGAAAATCCGGAAAAAACCGGCAATTTCGTCGTGGTTTAGCTTTGTTGCAAAGGGCTTAAATCAGTCGCCGTTGCATACGCTTCTGGAATCCCGGTTGCAGAGCTGAGTAAAAGAATATTGGGCCGTCGCCAAGCGGTAAGGCACCAGGTTTTGATCCTGGCATGCGCAGGTTCGAATCCTGCCGGCCCAGCCATACAAGTAAACCGCACTGTATAGAAAGCAGTGAGGCAAAGATATTAAGGTGGCAGGAACGAACCGTTACAGGTTCGACAAAATCGTCAGGAACGATTTTGAACATCAACGTTTTTTGTTGATGGCTCGAAGGGCAAATGACAGGGCGTCATTTGTAATCCTGCCGGCCCAGCCATATTAAGTAACCCCCCCACTGCAAGGAGAGTAGTGAGGAAATGAGAAAAAACATCAGGCTGTACAGATAAATTCCAGTTAACAGGCTTATAGCCGTTAGCTCCACCATTGCTCAACAATATGAGATAGACAAGGTGAATCAAGATAACGAAAGCCGGATGATGATATTTTCGGGTAATGCCAATCCTGAATTAGCGAAACGTATCGCTGCACTCTTAGGTACTCGACTTGGCAAGATCAGCGTAGAAACCTTCAGTGATGGAGAGATCTGTGTCGAAGTTCTGGAAAACGTGCGTGGACGTGATGTGTTTATTATTCAGCCGACCAGTCAGCCATGTAATGACCACCTGATGGAGCTGATGGTGATGATCGATGCCATGCGCCGTGCTTCGGTTCATCGTGTCACGGCGGTTGTACCGTATTATGGGTATTCGCGTCAGGATCGCAAACCGCGTTCAGCTCGTGTACCGATTACGGCCAAAGTTGTTGCCAATATGCTGGAAAGTGTAAAACTGGATCGTCTGTTAACCGTCGATCTGCACGCCGATCAGATTCAGGGTTTCTTTGACCTGGCGCTGGATAATGTTTATGCATCACCGATCCTGTTAAAGGATATCTGGCAGCAGCACCATAATCATCTGCTGGTGGTTTCACCCGATGTCGGTGGTGTGGTCAGGGCAAGAGCATTGG
>JBFFVI010000154.1:0-5306 GCA_041570895.1 Gammaproteobacteria bacterium | reverse complement strand
TTTATGGCCATCGTTTATTATGGCCGGAATTGCAACTGTTTTGTTTTCTACTGCCTTCGATCCTGTGGTTATACTCATCGACTATGACATTAGTCGGCTGGGTAGTTATACCATCTGTTTCTTTTTATTCTGGTCTTTTGGTGCTTTAACTGCAGCGGCTACCTGTTACTTTTTAAAACCCTGCGAAGCGATCAATAAAGCCAGACAGGCTGCAGAGTAAATAATTTTAACTAAGCGCTAGCAGTAAAGAAAGCATCTCGATAACCGCGTTATAAAACATACAAATACGATTTTAAAGTGCATGATAGTTTTATGTGCTTTTGATGCGCTTACAAATAACAGTATTCGGTAATAAACTAATAATGGTCGAAGAAGTATCTAAAGCGAATAGTGCGGTCAGTGATGCCAATGCGAGTGATGATGTCGAGCAGTCGCTTTATGCGAAACGTGAGAAAATCTACCCGCGTGAAGTGCATGGACTGTTTGCGGCACTGCGAACCATGGGTGTTACGACATTGCTGGGTCTGTATTACATCGTTCCCTGGTTGCAATGGGATGGTCGTCAGGCCGTCCTGTTCGACCTGCCGGAACGTAAGTTTTATATCCTCGACCTGGTGTTCTGGCCACAGGATTTCTTTTACCTCGCCTTATTACTAATTGTTGCAGCTCTCAGCCTGTTTTTTGTTACCGCGCTCGCTGGCCGTGTGTGGTGCGGGTTCGCCTGTCCACAGACGGTCTGGACAGAAGCTTTTTTATGGATAGAACGAAAAGTTGAAGGTTCGCGTCCGCAGCAGATGAAACTTGATAAACAGCCGAATTCTTTTCGTAAAATAAGGATTAAAACCACTAAGCATTTCCTCTGGATCACGTTTTCTATTTTTACCGGTATAACTTTCGTTGGTTACTTCTCACCACTTCGCGAACTGCTTGTTAATTTCTTTTTCTTTGCTAATGGCCCCTGGGAGACTTTCTGGATCTACTTCTATGCTTTAGCGACCTACGGTAATGCCGGCTGGTTACGCGAGCAGGTATGTCTCTATATGTGTCCTTATGCACGTTTTCAAAGTGCGATGTTTGATCCGGACACGATGATTATTTCATTTGATGAATCACGTGGTTTGCCCAAAGGTCCGAGGAAGAAAACGGTCGATAAAGCAGCGTCAGGTCTGGGTGACTGCATCGACTGTACCATCTGTGTGCAGGTCTGCCCGACTGGAATCGATATACGTGATGGTTTACAGTATCAGTGTATTGGTTGTGCGGCCTGTATCGATGCCTGTGATGATGTCATGGATAAAATGGGTTACCCGAAGGGGTTGATCCGTTATACCACAGAGAACACGTTGAAGGGTAAGCGCACGCACATCATACGCCCACGTATGGTTGTTTATGCCTTGATCCTGATCGGTATAACCGTCGGTGCTTTTTATTCTATTCTGACACGATCACCCATCGGGATGGACGTTATACGTGATCGAAATAGCTTGTATCGAGAAACCAATGAAGGTTTGATCGAAAATGTTTATATCATCAAGTTATTAAACATGGATAAAATGGACCACACATATACTTTGACGGCAGAGGGAATCAACGAGCTGATGCTCAAGAAAGACGCCAGCGAGATCGTTGTAAAGAGCGGTGAAGTCGTTGAGCTGCCGGTTCGCGTACAGGTTGATGCCGATAATCTCAAGCAGCGCAGCAATAAGATCAGCTTTACCTTGAACACGGTCGGTTATGATGAACTGAGTATTGTTGAAGAAGCGCGCTTCCTCGGGCCTAAATTTAAGTAATTATTACTCACCTAAAGATGCAAAATATTATGCAGACTATCGATAAAAATAAACCCTGGCACAGCTATCCACTGGTGTGGATGATGATAGCCATTCCTTTTTCTGCCATCATTATGGGTGTGGTGATGATCTGGCTGGCAGTGGATACCGACGATGGACTGGTCGCCGATGATTATTACAAGCAGGGTCTGGAGATAAATCGCGTGCTTAGCCGCGATACAAGAGCGACGGAGCTTGGTCTGGAGGCAACAATTGAATTCGATAATACAGCACGTATTATCAGGCTGCAGTTCGATAAAGGGGCTCTTGAGATGTTTCCGAAAAGCCTGCTTTTACAGCTGCAGCACGCGACACGTGAAAATAGTGATATAACCGTGCTGTTAGATCATGGTATGGCTAACCAGTATATCGGGCATGTACAACAGTCGATAAGTGAAGGCGTCTGGTATTTTGAGATCGCCGATGCAGACTGGAAATTAAATGCACGTAGCCATGTGCGTACTAATAACGTGATTAACCTGCAGAGTGGCGGCTGATCTTCACTGCGGCTGTTAGTCGTCTCTGATTCATCAAACCAGCACTGCCAGGCAGGGTCTGTATGCTCCAGGGTTTGGCTCAACTGGCAATTTTTTTGATCACGACCTGATTTCTACCCGTCTGTTTTGCCTGATATAAAGCTTCATCTGCTTTTCTGAGTAACATCTTATCGAGATGAAGCGGATCGGTTTCGTTGATGTCAGTCTGGTGTCTTAATTGTCTTAACGATGCCAGACCGATAGAGACGGTGGTGCCTAATGTGTTGCCGTCGATGATCAGTTGTTGCTCTTCGACCTGGCTACGGATGCGCTCCGCAACCTCATGGGCAAGCTGTATCCCGGTATCGGGTAATATAACGGCAAATTCTTCACCACCATAACGTGCGACGATATCACTAGAGCGAACTTGTTCGCTCATTAATGCCACCAGTTTGACCAGCACAGCATCACCCGCCTGGTGACCATAATTATCATTGATCTTTTTGAAGTAATCGATATCGATGAATAAACACACCAGGTCTGTCTTATTTCGTATACATCGGTCTATCTCGTGTTTTAGACGTTCATCAAAATAACGACGATTATAGGCATTGGTCAGGCCATCCTGATAACCTTGTTCCAGTGTGCGTTGACGGTTGATACAGTTTTCGATGGATATGGCGATCATGGCGGCAAGCTTACGCAAAAAGGTTGTGCCATCACTTTTGTTGTAACGTTTTGGATCTTTACTCAGCAATAATTGAATGCCGATAATTTCATTGCCGCGTTTTAATGGTAGTAGAGCGGCAGACTCATATTCA
Source organism: Gammaproteobacteria bacterium (assembly GCA_041570895.1). Lineage (GTDB taxonomy): Bacteria > Pseudomonadota > Gammaproteobacteria > SZUA-229 > SZUA-229. The sequence continues at coordinate 2,180 of JBFFVI010000154.1, read as the reverse complement.
TTGTCTTCTTCGAAACCGATCAGCCAGTCATATTTACTCAGGATTCGGGTTCCCAGTACCGGGTAGTCTGGTATGTCTGAGATAAGCAGATCACATGTTTCGGTATCAATAAAACTTAGGCCCTTAAAGCTGTTTTGATAGCTTTCTGTGAGCAATCTTTCAACTTCGTGAAAGCGGTCGACCAGGCATAGTCGAATTTCATCGATACGAAATTTCTTTTGCGTGTTCAGTAGTAACTCAAATAATTCCTTTGGACCCTGTGCGGCGACCACGGACAGGCTGAACTCATCAAACGAGGTTTGTGTCTGTTCATTACGGCGTGCCCGCTGGAGCAAAAGATCCAGTTTCTTCCTTAAATGTTTATTTTCTTCGAGTCGATTCTCTTCCATGAGCTTATTTATAACATAATAGGCAGACTTACTGTGTGGATTTATATCTTAATACAAAATACTCGCTTAGACCAATTCTTATTAATGAGCAGCTGATTAGTGTTTAAAATGGCGCATACCGGTAAAGATCATGGCCATGCCATGCTCATTGGCAGCAGCGATGACTTCATCATCACGCATCGAACCACCGGGCTGTATAACAGCAGCGATGCCGGCTTCATGAGCTGCGTCTATGCCATCGCGAAAGGGGAAAAAGGCATCGGATGCCATAACTGAGCCAGGCACTTCGAGGCCGGCGTGTTCGGCTTTGATGCCCGCGATGCGGGCACTGTTGATGCGGCTCATCTGCCCCGCGCCAACGCCGATAGTCATGTTGTTTTTACCGTAAACAATCGCATTGGATTTTACGAACTTGGCAACTTTCCAGCTGAATAACAGGTCGTTCATTTCCTGTTCAGAGGGTTGTTGCTCAGAGACTACCTTCATCTCGTTGAGTAATAACAGGTCAGCATCCTGCACCAGTAGACCGCCATTGACGCGTTTATAGTCGAGACGCGGACTGGTGCCATGCCACTGACCACATTCGAGCAGGCGAATGTTCTTTTTCTCAGCGACAGCCTCGATAGCCTCGCCACTGATGCTCGGTGCGATAATTACCTCTACAAACTGGCGCTCGACGATGCTTTTTGCCGTTTCTTCGTCCAGTTCACGGTTGAAGGCAATGATGCCACCAAAAGCAGATTCGGGGTCGGTGCTGTAGGCTTTGTTATAGGCATCAAGGATGTTGTCGCTGACAGAAACGCCGCACGGGTTAGCATGTTTTACGATCACACAGCACGGTTCATCAAACTGTTTGACGCATTCCAGAGCGGCATCTGTATCACCGATGTTGTTAAAGGATAATTCCTTGCCCTGCAGTTGTTTTGCCGTGACAACGCTGGCTTCTGTAGGGTTTTTTTCTGTGTAAAAAGCGGCTTTCTGATGCGGGTTTTCGCCGTAGCGCATCTCCTGCACTTTATTAAATTGCAGATTAATGGTGCGTGGAAGCTCGTCCATCGAGCCGTCTGGTTTTACTCTGCCGAGATAATTGGCAATCATGCCATCATAATTAGCGGTGTGTTCAAAGGCTTTGACGGCAAGATCAAAACGTGTGGCATCGCTGATAATGCCGTTATTTGTATGTAATTCTTCCAGTACACGCTGATAATCTTCAGGATCGACAATGATGCTGACATAGGCATGATTTTTAGCAGTGGCGCGAACCATCGCCGGGCCGCCAATATCGATATTCTCGATAGCGTCGTCTAATGTGCAATCTTCTTTTGCGACGGTTTCTTCGAAAGGGTAGAGGTTGACTACGACCAGATCTATCGGTGAGATATCATTGGCTTTCATCACGTCGTCGTCGATACCGCGCCGACCTAATATGCCGCCATGAATTTTTGGATGCAGGGTTTTAACGCGGCCATCCATGATTTCTGGAAAACCAGTATGTTTGGATACCTCCATCACGGGGACCATGTTGTCGATCAGCAGCCTGGCTGTACCGCCAGTCGACAGGATTTCAACGCCCTGGGCGTGTAGTGTCTTAGCAAATTCAATGATACCGTTTTTATCGGAAACACTGATGAGTGCACGTCGTACAGGACGTTGAGTAGCGTCAGTCATAAGTCAGCCTTTTACAGGAATATTTGGATGTGGCGAATTATAACTGAGAGTAGTTATTTATGTCACTTTTGAGGCCGGTATTTGTTACCTAGTATCGTTACATATTGCGGGGCGACACCCGCC
>JBFFVI010000153.1:0-5312 GCA_041570895.1 Gammaproteobacteria bacterium | reverse complement strand
CCGTGGCAGTAACATCGGCACCTTTGCCTGGTAGTCACGATAATCATCGCCAAAGTCTTCGACAAGTTCACGTTCTTCAAGCATGGTTCCGATGACGATCCAGAGTGTCCATAGTACATTTAACAACAACCGGTCAGTGGTGATGAGCGGACAGGACCAGAAGATAACAATGGTGAATAAATAAAGAGGATGCCGTACCCAGCGGTAAGGTCCGCGAACAGTAAACGGTTTGGTTGCAGATTGCTGGCCGCTCTGATTTTTAATAACGGCGTCCATGCCAAACATATCAACAGAACGCAAAGCCCACATCCCCCAGCATGTACCCAGGATAGCAAGAAAGAAAAAACTTCGCATGATAATGCCAGGCAGACCCTGCACATCTAACAGTACTGCTTCCGAACCCTGCCAGAAGACCAGCAAAACAAATAGAACAAAACCTGAAGCCAGGGTGTACACGGCCCCCTGGTAATGAGCAGGAATGAAATTTTCCAGACGACGACGAAACGCTCTTCGTACCATACCACTGTGCTGCAGGAAAAAAGCCAGCGAAAGTAGCGTATTAAGCAATAAACCCTGTGCTTCACTAATATCCAGCTTTAGCCAGTTGAACGGCCCAATATAGAGGAAGACTATAAAAGCTGATAACGAGCCGATACCAATGATCGCCGTTAAAGGCAGTATCAATATAGCGATGGAATGACGTAAGGTGGTAGACATGACAATAATTCGAGTCAGATCACCGTTTTCACAAATATTAAAAACATTTCTCTACCCCCGGTATTTTTTACCCTGAATAGCTTGACCATTATGTATTCACACCATCAACCAGCACATGTTCAAACACAGGTGGTTGCTCATCGCCGTAGTATTTAATGTAGCGATCCCAGTCTACCAGTTTTGCCCGATCTCGTGCATCACCTCTATCGGAAAGCCTTTGTCTGCGAATTTCGGCGGCACATTGTACGTAATGCACTTCTACCAGAGCGCCTAATTCACTGGATAGCTTCGCAGGCCAGTCAGGGTCCTTGATCTCCCTGGTAAAAGGCCCAACTATCACCACATCATGAAATGGCAGATTATCGCGCGCGATATCGAACAAAGCCTCATAGATTGGCTGACGATAAATGCGTTTGAAATATTCAGAATCTCGATCATCCGGACTGTGGCCGGATTCGAGCAGACCGATCTTAACCAGACGTTCGGTTACGGTATCGATATCAAGCAGGGTCGCAGCGCTGGCAGCGGCCAACTGTTTGGCATGAGTGGTTTTTCCGGAACCGGGGGTGCCACAGACAATGATTGCTTTAGACATGATTAATTATAAAAAATAGCATGTAATCAATGGCGACGCAGGCATTATTTTTTCTTGTTTTCTGTTGTTGCCATCCTGACAAAACTTATAGAAAAGGTTTTGAACACACAAAAAAATAGCTATACCGACCCCAGAATTCTATGAAACAAAGGAGACGAATTCATACCGGTTTTTCTCTTAATGTTTACCTTTTACTGTATCATTTTTGGCTGCTGCCAGGCCTAATTCCTCTAAAGAAAATTTAGTGGTGTTTCCAGATAAATCATAAAACACATAAGATGTCAGCTCGTGTTTTTTGTAGTTACCAGTAGCATTATTGTAATGTTTCACCATCATAAGCTTTACCATCACTTCAATCTCAGACGTCGTCTTTTCAGAAAAAAGCTTTTCGTCAATGCGTAATATCCTGCCCATATTTGCCGTACCACTCCAGGTACCAATACTGTAAATATGTCCACACTCGATTCTAGACGTATGGTTCATCAGTTTATCAATCCGGTAGCGTTATCTTTCATTAGATCTTGTGATTTAATCATTCGATTGTCGTTTATCAGTTTCTGAATACTCATATCATTGTCCTTATCGTTAAAATAAGTTATCAACACACTATTTTAAGTCATTGTATTTATTTCGAATGCCATAGTGCCTGCATTACTCTACTGACAGTATATAGGAGATAGACGAACGGATGTGAGCTACTGCTTTAGAGACCTAAGCGCCACATCTGGTTAGATCGCATAAAAACAGGTTTTTCACCCAACAAACAGGGTCAGAGTAACAACGAATACTCTCCTATCAATTCAGCTTTATCGCATCGTAACCAGTTCTTCTGAACTGGTCGGATGAATAGCAACGGTATCATCGAGGTCCTGTTTGGTCGCCCCCATGCGAATGGCAACGGCGAAACCCTGCAACATCTCATCTGCACCCGGGCCAAGGATATGGCAGCCGACGACCTTCTCCCTGGCACCGATAGTCACCAGCTTCATTGCCGTGTGCACGCGGCGCTCGGTAAATGCGTATTGCATAGAGGTGAAACGGGTCTGGTAGATCTTTACCGCATCACCATGCAGTTTACGCGCATCGGTCTCACTCAGACCGACAGTACCGATGGGCGGGTGTGAGAAGATCACCGATGCAATGTTCTCATAATCGAGCCGGCGTTCAGGCTGGTAGTTAAACAGACGATCCGCCAGGCGACGACCTGCAGCTATCGCCACCGGAGTCAGCTGCTCGCGGCCAGTGACATCACCGATAGCATAAACACCTGCAACCGCCGTGTTCTGGTAATCATCGGTCCTGATATAACCCTGCGCGTCGACCTTCAGCCCGGCATTTTCCAGCGCGATGTTGTCTGTATTAGGAACCCGGCCGATAGCCCAGATAATCTGGTCCATGCCTGCCGTACGGCTGCCCTTGTCACAGACCAGGGTGATCTTGCCGTTTTCTTTTTCCAGCGCACCGACCTGCGTGCTGGGAAAGATAGACACACCATCCTCGAGCATCTGCTCCATCAGCCCTTCACGTAACATGGCGTCGAACTGGCGTAAAAAGTGCTGCTTTCTGAGGTAAAGACTAACGTCACAGCCCAGTGCATTTAACACCCCGGCAACCTCGACAGCGATGTAACCGGCACCCACCACCGCAACACGTTCGGGTTTTTCAGTCAGTGCAAAGAAACCATCAGAGTCGATACCCAGTTCACTACCCGACACTTCAGGTGTGACCGGGCGTCCGCCAGTAGAGATAACGATGTGGTCAGCAGTGTATGTCTCATTACCGACCTGCACCGTATGCGCGTCAACGAAGCTGGCATGGCCATTAATCTCATCGATGTCTGAATCCGAAAGATAACTGTGATACCAGGTATTAATGCCGTCGATATAGGCCTCGCGTTTGCGAACCAGCGTACTCCAGTCAAAACCGTTATTACTCACATCGAAACCGTAGTCACCAGCTATCTCCAGACTGTGTGCAATCTCGGCGCCGTACCACATCACTTTTTTGGGTACACAGCCGACATTCACGCAAGTACCACCAAGTTTGCCAGATTCGATAACGGCGCAGCGTTTGCCATAACGCGCAGCACGTTCAGCGACAGAAAGGCCGCCACTGCCGGCACCGATAGCGATCAGATCATAGTGTTTACTCATAACATTTATCCCTAATGACTGCAGCATCAAGAAGTTCTACTGCTGATTTAGAGTTGCATTCTATAACTTATAAGCGGGTCAGTGTGACCTGACGCCAAATATCGTGACCCCAAATCTCGACTCAAAATATCCTTTTATAGTAAAATTCCTGATCTATAACATGGAGAATCGTCCTGTCACTTAATCAGATAAAAATAGCATTCTACGCACTTTATTTGACCAATAAATTCGGTCTTAAATTGAGAAAGGTGAGCGATGCTGCTGAAGTCACCAGGCTTCGACTGGACTATGCTGAAACATTGCTGTCGCGTTTGAACATAAGTGTCCAGGTTGAAGGCGCAGAGAAGATTGACCAGGGAGGTCAATATCTTATCATTTCAAATCATCGCAGCATTATCGATCCCTTGATCGTCGAGATTGCGCTAAAGAACAAAGGCATTAATAGTTTATGGATCGCCAAGAAAGAACTTTATAATTCATTTTTTTTCGGTATGTTTACCCGTAATGCAGGCTCCATCTTACTCGATAGAGACTCAAATAAGATGAGCTCATTCTTTAAAGAGATTAAGACGAATATTGCTAAGGGCTATTCAATCTGTGTTTTCCCTGAAGGTACACGAAGTAAAGGCGATTCACCAATGGCCGGGTTTAAAGAGGGTTCTCAAATAATAGCAATGAAAAATAGATTGCAGATATTACCGGTATTTATTAAAAATAATGCCAATGCTGTTTTAATGGAAGCAATCAAAAAAAACACCCCGGGCCTTAAAGTAACTATTGAAATCGGTGAACTGATTGACTACAAGGACCGCACTAAAACATTGGAAGCATCATACAAACAACGATTTAATCTCTAGATTAAAAAAGTCTTAAAGCACTTTCTCACTCCGCCCACTCTTACCCTTTCTTTATAGTTTTCGACACCGTTTTATCAAAGCGGATAGATCTTTTTAGACTATTTAATAGATCTAGCCCTATTGTCAGTGTGATATTGCACACCTTTAGTGATTCAAAATGGTGAGCCGCGGCCTGCCCGGTTTTTTACTCAAAGGCCTTTAAGTCTAAAATACTAGTGTGACCAGTAAACCATTTCCATTGACAGGCCATTTATATCGTAGACCGGTACTGGCGGGACTATTTTGTAATTGTTATAACCGTATTTTGCTGTAACTGCACAGACCATAGCGTCAATGATGTCATCATGCGCCACCTGACGGCGAAGGAATTCAGAAGATGCTTGTTCAAACAGTTCATGGCATTGTCTAAAAGACTTCTCGAGCACTGTTAGACGCTCCTGCCTGCCTTGCTCTTTCTTTTTGTTGTATTGCATGGCAACTTTGTCATTAAGCGCCCAGAAACAAAGTTCCGGATGACATTCTCGAACAAGACCCTGCAGATGTATGTTTGATGAAAGCAGATTATCTATTTCACGTATCTTTGGAACAATAGCCCAGCTCTGTTGACTTAAACCGCGACCATTCGATTGTCGATTAATTACTTGAGCATGCTTATAATCACTAGCTAAAAGAGTTTGTCTTGCAGGTGCAGGAAAAACACTTGAAGAACGCTTCGGCCTGAGAAGTTTTCTTGCGTCTTTATCACACTGACGCTCATCTGTGCCTCTGTCCTGTAAGCCGATAGGTATATCAATTAATACGCTGCTAGCCTGGTTAACAAACTCGGCAAGTGATTGCATATCTTTGATCACACGAAAACACCAATCATCGTTCTCACCTAGCGCAACACAGAACCATCCATCCTTACAGCCATCAATACCGATATATTTCATATCTGCACCCTGTTATTTATGTGATCGTGCTTTTGTAGGTTATGGCGTGAACAATGTG
>JBFFVI010000152.1:0-5353 GCA_041570895.1 Gammaproteobacteria bacterium | reverse complement strand
TCGAATATCATTAATGCCGAGGTTTAAACTTTTTGCTGCCAGTACCAGAGCCATCGAAGGGTAGAGTTCATCATAATAGTTAACGATTAGCGGTTCTGTACGGATACCACCGTCAACATCTGGCAGGGCTACCAGGGCGCCAATGGCATCAGCCTGCTCACCTAAGACGGGAATCGGTTGATACGCTTCAAGCATAGCCAGGGGAGTAAAACCTTCAGGATTGATCGTTGTGTTATCAATAATATTTTGTTCAGTCAGTTTGTTCCTGCTGACATATTCAGCGAGTGGTTGATCAGGCTGTCCGTAAGGTTGTCCTGGTACAAAAGGCATATTAAACACAACATTACCGGCACTCTGTATGCTTAGTGCCAGGGTCTTATCGGTATCGAGAACCGTTTCTGCAGAGTTGATGTATTCAAGGTAGGCGTTTAATTCTTCAGCAACCTGGTAACGTAATGGCGATGCTTCGAGTGCATCCGCAATTTCCTGTACAGCCGCTTTGCCATTGCTGTCGCGCTTGTTTTTTACCAGTTTGCGACTGCTTTCGATAGTGAGGGCAAGTCCTTCGACCAATTCCGGGACAGCGCTTATCGTACTGTCTACAAAGGCCAGTTTTAGTTCTCGAATAAATTCCAGGCCCGGGTCGAGCTGTGGTTCAGAAAAGAACACGGTTTGACCGACGGCCTTGGCGCCTCCTTCAGCAAGGATTTCGTGCATCTGTGCATGAATGTCACGTGACCAGGGCCAGCGGCCGATGTTATTAATACTCTGGTCGTCAATTGCAATTATAGCGATTTTGTCACTGGGAAAGCGTGATGAAGATTTGACGCCAAAATCGTAAGCGTTTCGTTCCATGCTTGCGATGAAATCGGAGCCGGTAAAGATGAGAAAGACAAGAGTGATAACAAGACCAGTGAACCAGTCACTTTTAAAAACTCCATTTTGCATCGTTGTGCCTCTTTGTTTTTTTATTGCTCAACATGAAGCAAAAACGTCCTGGTTTATTACCTTTGTTATTTATTGTTTTTACGGAGAATTAGATTTCAGGATCTGGATAAGATGATTTTAGACATAAAAAATATTATTTTTACCAATATGGGTAAAAATAATAACAAAAACAATCGCTACAGGGCTGCCATCTAAAATTAAGCTGGTTACGAATATATTGAACAGGGAGGCATTGAAGCATGCCTCCCTGTTCAATATATTATCGAGGTGTAGAAGGGAAAAATTGAGTACTGATGACCTGGGCGACTGTTGAACCAAGGCGTTCAGCGAAACGTTCAAGGATATCTTCCTGGAGGGTGTAATCTACGATTGTTTCTGCACCGATAATTTCTCGAGCAACGTGACTGGCACTGGCGAGTTCATCGACAAGGCCAATATTCACGGCCGCTTCACCGGTCCAGATCAGGCCGGAAAAGACTCCATCCACACTGCTGTCGAGGCGATCTCCACGACCTTGTTTGACGGCATCGATAAACTGTTGGTGTATCTCAGTAAGCATGGTCTGCATGTGTGCTTTGGCTTTTTCATTCTCAGGCAGGAAAGGGTCGAGTAGTGCTTTGTTCTCACCAGCAGTTAATGTGCGGCGTTCGATACCCAGCTTTTCGATGGCATCGACAAAACCAAAGTTGTCCATACGGACACCGATAGAACCAACGATGCTGGCTTTGTCTGCATAAATTTTATCTGCCGCAGAAGCGATGTAATAACCGCCAGATGCGCAGATATCGGTAACTACCGCATACAGAGGCGTGTCCGGATTGTCTTCGCGTAAGCGAAGGATCTCGTCGTAGATGTATCCAGACTGTACGGGAGAACCGCCAGGGCTGTTAATTCTTAAGATCACACCGACACTATTTTCGTTATCAAAAGCGTCTCGCAGTGCAGTAACAATGTTGTCGGCGCTGGCAAGTTCGTTATCTGCAATGACACCGTTTAATTCGATCAGTGCGGTGTGTTTCTCGCTGATATTAACTTTTGTCAGGCTGGCGTCTCCGAACATGAATAAGATTCCGCCGATGTAGGCAAAGGTTAATGCTTTAAAGAATATGCCCCAGCGGCGAGCGCGACGTTGTTCCCGCAGACTGGATTCAGCCAGTTGGGTAACAACTTCTCTTTCCCATGAAGCGTTATTGTCAGACATAGTGGTTTCCTTCGGTTAACTTTTTGTATTGTATTTGTGATTCATTTTCAAAGCTTATCATGGATTAAATAATCAGATAATTCAGTAATGTTGTTTAAACAGATAAGCGGATTAAATTTTTCTAAGGTTTTTGCATCGTGGACACCATGAGTAACTCCAATGCATTGCACGTTGGCATTGTTTGCCATTTTAAGATCATGCTCACTGTCACCTATCATTAGTGTTTGTGAAGCTGCAAAATTCAATTCATCAAGGATTTCGTGCAACATTTCAGGATGTGGTTTGGATTTGTTTTCACCGGCACAGCGTGTGGTGGCGAAATAATCTGCGAGTTGGTGTTCGTCTATCGATTGTTCCAGGCCGACACGACTTTTCCCGGTAGAGATGGCTAGTGTAAAGCCATTTTCACGCAGTTCGTCTAATAGATCGCTGACGCCGGCAAATAACGGTGCCGGCACGGTATTGTCGTATAGGTAATGCTGACGGTAGGCGTCGGCTATATTATTTAGTTTAGTAGCGTGCAGCTGCGCGTCCAGTTCAGGGTGCAGTTTTGATATAGCTTCGTTCAGACCAAGGCCGATAACATCTCTAGCCTGTGCTTCATCGATGTGAATATCAGCAGCCTGTTTGCTGGCATGTTGCAGACTGGTGACGATACGTTCGATTGAATCGACCAGTGTGCCGTCCCAGTCGAATACGAGAAGAGGGAATGGTTTCATTATAAATGACTATAGAGAGCGTAATTTCTGTAATAAGGCATCAAGTTCATCACTCAATGGCGCTTCTAATGTAATGGGGGTCGACAGTGGCAAATACAAGCGCCAGGCATGAAGAAAAAGCCGTTTTAATCCAAGTTTTCGAAAGTGCTGATTAACCACCTTGTCGCCATATTTACTGTCACCAATAATGGGAAAGCCGCAGTGTTTTGCATGCACGCGTATCTGATGAGTGCGTCCAGTTTCAATGGTGATTTTCATCAGGCTGCATTGCATGTTATCAGCCAGGTCAAATATTTCCACTGGCTCAAAATGACTGATGGCGTGGTCGCCGGCTTCATCGGTCTGCATCATATGCTCACCGCTACGTTTGGTTTTGCTGATGCCGGTGTCAATCGTTCGTCTTCCATCTTGCCAATGACCATGAAGCAGGGCGAGATAGGTTTTTTCGATGTGAGCGATTTTTTCATGGCGTAACAGTTCATGTAGCTGCGCCAGTGTCTGTCGATTTTTTGCCAGCAGTAAACAACCACTGGTTTCACGGTCCAGGCGATGCACCAGTTCCAGGGTTTGTTCTGGATATATCTGTCTGAAGGCTTCTATGACACCAAAACGCAATCCACTGCCTTTGTGAACAGCAAAGCCCGAAGGTTTGTTGATAGCAATAATATCGTCATTTTCAAATAGGATGGATTGTTTTAGTGTCTGTAGTACTGAATCAGGAATATGCTCATCTTCATTTTCAGATACCCTTACTGGGGGTACCCTAAGGGTATCGCCAGACTGTAATTTGTAGTGAGGTTTTTTTCTGCCGCTGTTAACCCTTACCTGGCCACTCCGCAGCAGGCGATAAACGTGACTTTTTGGTACGCCTTTTAAGTGCTTGACCAGAAAATTATCAATCCGCTGACCGGCCTGATCATCATTGATGGTAATCATGCTGACGCTGTTATCGCTTACTTGCATCTTTTAGAATTTTCTTGTGGGTTGATAAAGGTTGACCGGAGCCTCGCATTTTGACAGACTTGACGGTTCAAATGCCAGTGCTAAATAGTTTATATAAGCCTTTGCATTTGTTAGGAATTTTGCCAGATAGAAAAATAACAGGCACAGATAAAGGATTATACACTTGATGAACGGTCATCAAGTCAGCGAATATGCTGAATTTTCGCCGATGATACCCGCAGTTACCAACATTTTTTCAAGAAATGGGGTTGTTTAAGTATGACTGCTGGTTCTGGCACAACTGATTTTATGTATTTGCTATTACCGTCTACCCTTTAGGAAAACGGCTAGCAAATATGAATTAATAAGTAAAATACTATACATAATTTTAATGATTCTCCCGATTTTTAACACTGATAACGCCATTACTCTGCCAGCACCTGCATTTATAATGTGGGTGATGATGATTTGTTTCTGTGCATTGCAGTACGCAGGCAGCCTGTTAAAACAGGTCCTGTTGCCAGGCGTAACTAGTGTTTTGAAAGCGGGACTAATAACAGGTTTAACTGCAAATGAAGAGAATTCTAATCAATGCAGTCCAGAAAGAGGAAGTACGCGTGGCCATGGTCGATGGTCAGCAACTTTACGATCTGGACGTGGAAGTCCCATCTCGGGAACAGAAAAAATCCAACGTATACAAAGGTAAAATTACCCGCGTCGAGCCAAGCCTGGAGGCTTGTTTCGTTGACTATGGTGCTGAGCGCCATGGTTTTCTACCATTCAAAGAAGTTGCGCGTATGTACTTCACAGAAGAAGCGCAAAAAGCATCTGGCCGCCCCGATATTCGCACTGCTATTAAAGAAGGACAGGAAATTGTCGTTCAGGTAGAAAAAGAAGAGCGCGGTAATAAAGGTGCGGCTCTAACGACATTTATCAGTCTGGCTGGGCGTTACTTAGTGCTCATGCCAAACAATCCACGTGCCGGTGGTGTTTCTCGTCGGATCGAAGGCGAAGACCGAAATCTTATCCGTGAAGCACTAAGCAAGCTCGAAGTACCTAGTGGTATGGGGTTGATAGTACGTACCGCTGGTGTCGGTCGAAATACGGAAGAACTGCAATGGGATCTGGATTATCTGTTGCAGCTGTGGACCGCCTTTGAACATGCGGCGGCAGAACGCCCGGCACCTTTTTTGATCTACCAGGAAAGTGATGTCACCACTCGAGCATTAAGAGATTATTTCAGGAGTGATATCTCCGAAGTATTGATCGATTCGAAAGAGGTCTACGACGCCGCTATGGACTTTGTCCAGCAGGTGATGCCTAACAGTGTGCAAAAGATCAAATATTATGAAGATACGGTGCCACTGTTCAACCGTTTTCAGGTAGAGAACCAGATCGAGTCGGCTTATCGCCGAGAAGTATCCTTACCTTCCGGTGGTGCCATCGTTATCGATCATACCGAGGCGCTGATTTCAATCGATATCAACTCAGCCCGTGCCACCAAAGGCAGTGACATCGAAGAGACTGCGACAAATACCAATCT
>JBFFVI010000151.1:0-5388 GCA_041570895.1 Gammaproteobacteria bacterium | reverse complement strand
CTGGCATAAACCTGTTCATACAGATCAAGTTCATCGGCATCTAAAGTCAGCTCGGCGAACAGGCGATCCTTCTCGATCAAAAAATCAGCTACGCGGACAGGGTTAAACATATCTTCCTGTTTCATCGCTTTTAATTGACGTGCTCGTTGCAATAAAAAAAATAGCTGTGTCGGCAGTGCAGCAGCTTTCGGATCATCATAAAACTTTTCCAGGAACGGATTTTCATCGGCGCCTTCGAGCAGCAGGTCACTGCCAAAAGATTTCGCCAGCTTATTCGCCAGGGTTGTTTTACCGACACCGATTGGCCCTTCCACCACGATATAACCCGGAACGTTTGATGTTTTTTTCGAGACTGACTCTTGATGTTCAAGCTGAGAGCTCATTCGATATTTCCTACAAACTGACAATCATAATCAGTGTTCAATGTTTTTTCCGCCTGTGTTCCAGCGGCCTGAACGATATCATGCAACAGGCCTTTAGCAGGAATCTCTATCTCAGGATTAATTTTTAATAACGGCAGATAAACAAAGTCACGCTGGCAGATGCCCGGATGCGGCACGGTGAGATAGTCCGTCGTAATCTTCTGCCCGGCGTACAGCAGGATGTCCAGATCGATACTACGCTCACCCCAATGACGCTTTTTTATCCGGCCTTGTTGCTGCTCTATCAACTGGCAGTGTTCCAGTAACGCTGTTGCAGCCAGGGTGCTCTGTAATTCAACAACCGCATTGACATAATCCGGCTGATCCGCAGGGCCCATCGGTCTGCTTTTAAAATAACCTGAATCTGTTAACACTTTGGAACCTGGTACATCATTTAATGCCGCAATCGCATTTTTTATCTGTCGATAAGGTTGTTCGATATTACTACCCAGACCGATGTAGATGCCTGAATAATCGTTATTTTCAGTTGCCGTATTCACCTTCACCATACTTAGCTTCACTACTCTGCTTTGTTTTCTGGCTTGCTGATTTTTTTCTTTTTAGTCGTCTGCTTAGACTTCTTTTTCCTGGTACTTTTACCCGGCTGGTTGAATAATGCGTTTTTTTGCTGCTCTTTACTCTGCTTCTGTATATCCGTCCACCATTGGCAGTCCTGCGCTATATCCCCATTCGTCGCTGCTTCACCCGCCTGGGCGCGAATGCACAAAAAATCATAACCGGCACGAAATTTCTCATGTTCAAGTACCGCCATTGCGCGTTTTCCAGCGCGATAATGGAAGCGAGTCTGCAGGCCCCAGATATCACGCATGGTACTGGTAAATCGTTTTGGTATGGAGACACTACTTGATTGTTGACTTAACACTCGTGTCGCCACTTTTTGTATCGCAACCGAATATGGCATACCTTTATCGACGAGCTCATGTACACGTGAATTCACCGGGTGCCACAATAGTGCAGCAAATAAAAATGCCGGCGTAACACGCATGTCGTTTTTGATACGGTCATCCGTGTTTTGCATCGCGATAGTCAGTACCTGCATGACTGATTCATCCTGCTCTATGGATTCAGCAGCCAGGGGAAACAGATATTGCAGCAGATCAAATTCCATCAGTAACTCAAAACTGCGCACCGCATGCCCCGAATGAAATAGTTTTAAAACTTCTTCATACAGTCTGGCCGCGGGAATATCCTGTAACAGATGGCCAAACTCATGGATCGGCGTTTCACTTGCAGAATCAATATCAAATCCCAGTTTTGCCGAAAAACGCAGTGCACGTAACATCCTCACCGGATCTTCACGGTAACGTGTTTCTGCGTCACCGATCAGATGCAGACGCCTGCGTTTGATGTCCTCGAAACCACCGACAAAATCAATGACACTAAAATCGGAGATATCGTAATACAGTGCGTTAGCCGTAAAATCGCGTCGCCAGACATCATCGGCCAGATCTCCAAATACATTATCACGCACGATACGGCCGCTTTCATCCTGAATACCTGATTGCGACAGGTCATGATTGGCTCGATAAGTTGCCACCTCGATAATCTGTCGACCAAAATGAACGTGCGCGAGACGGAAGCGGCGGCCTATCAGTCGGCAATTACGGAATAACTTATTGACCTGTTCAGGCGTTGCATTCGTCGCCACATCGAAATCTTTTGGTGTCACGCCGAGCAATAGATCACGCACGGCACCACCTACCAGACAGGCATGGTAACCAGCGTTATGCAGCCGATACAATACTTTTAAGGCATGTTTATCGATATTATTTCGCGAGATGCCATGTTCGCCACGTGAGAGTATGACTGCTTTATTGATGGCGGCATGTTCAACCGCGGTAGAGTCTGAAGCTGCACGTGTTTTTGGCGCATGTGTCTTTGTCACCTGTTTTTTTTGCACACGTTTGCGAGACGATGATTTTCTTTTTAATGATTTTATCCAGTTCAGCATATCAATCGAATTCTTTTAATATCAAGGTTAAGCCATCACCAATCGTAAGCAGGCTGCTACTAACACGTGTATCTTCTTTTAGCATATCGTTAAAACGACGGATCGCTCTTGTTCCCGGTTCAATATTTTCTGGATCGGCAACCGCTCCAGACCAAAGTGTATTGTCAACAGCAATGATGCCACCCTTTCTCAATAGTCGTAAGGCCATTTCGTAATAGCTGATGTAGTTCTGCTTATCGGCATCGATAAAAATAAAATCAAATGTTTTCTCTGCACCATCATCAAGCAGTTTTTGTAATGTCTGTTCCGCTGGTTGTGTGTATAACTCAATCTTTTCTTCCAGTCCTGCCAGTGCCCAGTATTTTTCTGCGATTGAGGTCCACTGCGGCGAGATATCACAACAGATCAATCTACCTTCTTCCGGCATCGCACTGGCTACACAGATCGAGCTGTAACCGGTGAATGTGCCAATCTCTATAGCCCGTTTAGCTGCCATCATCTTGATCAGCAGTGACATAAATTGTCCCTGTTCAGGGGAAATTTGCATCACTGAATATTCAAGTTGTGATGTTTCTTCACGCAACTGACGCAACAGGTCAGGCTCGTTAATTGAAACATCACAAAGATAGTCATATGTGCGGTCATCAATAGACAGCGTTCGATTACTCAATGAAGGAATACCCTGAAAAGATTCTAATTTATTGTTAAATGAAAATTATACCAAAAACAGAGACTTATAAAAACCGTAACCATTCATATATCAGCATGTCAGGTATAAATCTCGACTGAAAACACGCCAGAATAGTAATTTTTTCTCTGACATCGATCACGCAGCCAGTTATTCAGGTAATTTGATCGTGCCGTCACGTCGATAAGCACAGTAATCTAGCAGGATCTGCCTATGATCAAATGCTAGCTCAACGTCGATATTAAAGGGATCAAATACTGAGATATCTTTGGCATCATCTGCAGCTATCGGTTTACCAGTGGCATTACCGACAAACACAGCGCAGACAGTATGACCTCTGAAGTCACGTTTTGGGTTTGAGTAGATGCCTAATAAAACATCCAGCTCAACCTCCAGCGTCGTCTCTTCCAGTGCCTCACGGCGCGCAGCCGTGGCAATGGTTTCTCCAACTTCGACGAAACCACCAGGGATCGCCCAACCATAAGGCTCAAATTTTCGTTCTATCAGAACGATCGGTCTATCTTCAAGCAGTGGCATTTCGATGATAACATCAGTGGTAAGTTGTGGCGTAACAGGTCTGCCCATGATTTATCTCTGTTATAGATCGCTTACTGCTTGTGTTTAAACTGGCGCAACTGTTCACGTTCACGTTTACCAGGTTTGCGCAATGGCACCGGGCGTGTTGCCGATGCCAGTTTTTTTATTTCCAGTTCCTGCTCTCGTTTTAAGCGGCTCTGCTCTGACTCTTCATATGTCAGGCAGGCTTCTTTGGCTGGCCGACGGGTTTTATTGATGCCAATAATCGTTATTTCATACAGCACACTATCCTTCTGTATGGACAAGGCATCACCCACTTTAACCAGACGCCCGGCTTTCACACGCTGATGATTTAGATGGACTCTACCGCCATTCACTGCTGCCGTGGCTAGTTGCCTGGTCTTGAAGAATCGCGAGGTCCATAACCACTTGTCTATTCGTATACTGTCAGGCATTGGTTTTATCTATCTACTATCATATCAATAGCGCTATCCCAACGATGCCTAACAACCACCACCACAGACTGGTTCCCTCTTCTTCAGGTTCGACCACCTCTACTTTTTCAACGGGTTTGATTATCCCTGGTTTTATCTTAGTTTTCTGCGGCGCCGCTTTGGGCAACGACACATAAGCTGTCTCACCTTTGGCGATCACTTCTTTGCCGGCTACATTATGTATATCGACCAGTCCTTTGATGACTTCCAGGTAAAGCCCGTCATCAGCATCGAGCGTGCCTCCACAACCTTTGGACTGAAAAACGCGTAAAGCGTATTCGGTTCCCCGCACGCCGACACTGGCCACCGGCGTCTTTAATTCATAAACATCTTCAGCCATCTTACCGATCTCACCAGTCACTTTTTTCAAGCTCCCCTGTAACAGATTTAAGATACTGCGACGACTGGTATTGTTGAGCGCGTAGTCTTCAATCACCATAATACTGAAGCAACGTAGATCCAGTACGGCTTTATCGATCATCTGCAGACGAACATAACCGGTTTCACCGGTAATAACCTTATCACCAAGAAAAACTGACGACCCTTTAGACAGGGCGCGGGACACCTTTGATTTATCCACCGCCAAAACACTGCCACTCATCTCAACCACAACACCTACTTTTTTAGCTTTCTCCGCCGAAGTTTGAATGACAACTTTTTGTGGCAATTTCAGCCGCACGCCTGCTTTCATCTTGGTCGGGTCACTGTTGATAAAGGCATGAGTATTAAGCCGCACGATATCTTTGGTCAGTTTCGGCCAATCCTGGGGGCGGTCAGGGTACAAACGTTTCACGATATTGTGCAGGGTTTGTCCTTTCTGTACATGCAGATAGCGCACCTCTGCACTGTAATCCTCTTCGGCCGTCGAGGCAACCGGAGACAGGCTCAATATAAACAAAAAAATCAATAGTTTAGAGATATTCATTCTATTCTGAAGGGGAAATTCTGGCATGCCAAAGTATAACTGTGCTGGCGTGATTTTGGAAATGATTGCGCCGTAAATAATAAAAAAGCGGTGCTGTTATCGACTCTGAATCAACAACAAACACCGCTTTAGTTAAAAATTAAATTATTTAACTATCCATAGTTAACTATCTAATAATTTATTCACTCGTTTGACAAAACCTGCAGCATCTTCCAACGGTGCACCGGCTGCCAATTGCGCCTGTTCGAATAACAGATGCGCATAATCTTCAAACAGGGCATCATCAGTGATGTCATTGAGTTTTTTCACCAGCTTCTTGTATGCATTTTACTCCAGTACCGGCGCCGCTT
>JBFFVI010000150.1:0-5391 GCA_041570895.1 Gammaproteobacteria bacterium | reverse complement strand
TTTATCTTATCTGCCATGCCCGGCATACCGGGTAATTTATCCATCAGGCCGGCCATGCCGCCCATATTCTGCATCTGCTCAAACTGCTCTTTCAGGTCATTGAAGTTAAAACTTTTACCTTTCTGAACCTTTTTAGCCAGTTTTGCAGCTTTTTTATGATCAACTTTCTGCTGTACTTCTTCGACCAGTGACAGCACATCACCCATGCCGAGGATACGTGAAGCCACGCGGTCCGGATGAAACGCCTCAAGCGCTTCTATTTTTTCACCCGAACCCATGAACTTGATGGGTTTGCCAGTAATTTGACGGATGGATAAAGCCGCACCACCACGAGCATCACCATCCGTTTTGGTCAGAATAACACCGGTTAAAGGTAATGCTTCATTGAATGCCTTCGCAGTATTAGCCGCATCCTGACCGGTCATACTATCAACCACAAACAGGGTCTCTACCGGATTGGCTACGGCATGGACGGACTTGATCTCATCCATCATTTCCGCGTCGATATGTAAACGACCGGCGGTATCGACCAGCACCACATCGATGTAATGTTTACGTGCGTAATCGATGGCCGCTTGCGCTATATCTGTCGGTTTCTGATCAGTGCTGCTGGGGAAAAATTCTGCGCCTACCTGAGCAGCCAGCGTTTTTAACTGCTCGATTGCCGCTGGACGGTAGATGTCACAGCTGACTAATAATGACTTTTTATTATTTTTTTCTTTTAGTAGTTTCGCCAGCTTGGCAACGGTGGTGGTCTTACCGGCACCCTGCAGGCCTGCCATCAACACTACTGCCGGTGGCTGCGCGCTTAGATCGAGCTGCTCATTATGCGCACCCATCACCTTGATCAGTTCATCCTGAACAATATTGACAAAGACATGGCCCGGTTTCAGACTGGTTAAAACCTCTTCACCCAGGGCGCGCTGTTTTACCTCTTCGATAAAATCACGCACCACCGATAATGCGACATCTGCTTCCAGCAAGGCCATACGTACATCGCGCAGGGCATCTTGAATATTATTTTCAGTTAATCGGCCTTCACCACGTAATTTCTGCGCGGTACTGGCTAGGCGGTCACTTAATCCATCAAACATGGTATACCTGTTACATCTTAAGAATTTAATTCACGAATACGAATTATAACGAATTAGCAGGACGACTTCTCTAGATATTTACTCGTAGGTTTAAGATTTTTACCGCAGAAGTACAGAGTATTTTTTAAATGGGGGACTCAATTAAACTAAAGCTGAAAAACATCGCCAGCTTTCAGCTGGTGAATATCCCAGTCTGGCAGGGCTGCGTTGCACTGATCGATTATCTCCTGCTCGCTTCCCGGTTTCAAGTGCGATATACAGACTTTGGTTTTATGTTTTAGCCTGGGCAGGTCTTCAGCCAGCAATTGTGGGCAATAATGAAAAGCGACTTTTGCCAGCTCAAGATCCTTATTAGCAAATGCAGATTCAATGAATAATAGATCCAGAGACTCATGTTTGTTCAGGCTAGCCCATAAATTTTCATTACTGGTGGTATCGCCACTGAAAGCAAAAGCCTTGCCTTCAGCGGCCACGCGATAAGCAACAGCCGGTATTGAGTGATTAACGCTGATCATTTCGATCTGACGCGCCGCCAGCTCGATAACCGAACCTGCCGTCATCGGCTCAAGTTTTATCACGGCATTCGTCTTATGCGGCAGCTGGGTAAAATCTGGCCAGATCGTCCAGTTAAAAATATGTTCCTGTAGTGCTTTGATGGTTTCAGGAAGCGCATGAACGACCAGTGGCCAGTCGATTAGATCATCAAACAGGGTGTCGGCCAATAAGGGAATAGCAGCGATATGATCGAGGTGAGAATGGGTAATGAAAATGTGCTTGATAGAGCGCATCTCATCTAGCGACAGAGCGCATACGCCCGTACCTGCATCGATCAAAATGTCCTCATCGACTAAAAACGAGGTGGTCGCCATATTTTGACTTATACCGCCACTACATCCTAATACACGTACTTTCATTTAATCTTCCAGGGTCAGACCACTTGATCATTTGAGTTTTTATTATTAATTTTTATTATGGGCTATTCTAGTGATAACATGCCATGGTATAAGAAAAATATACGGTGACTGTCAGGATGAAATGTGAACAAGCTC
This sequence comes from Gammaproteobacteria bacterium, assembly GCA_041570895.1. GTDB lineage: Bacteria > Pseudomonadota > Gammaproteobacteria > SZUA-229 > SZUA-229. The sequence continues at coordinate 3,248 of JBFFVI010000150.1, read as the reverse complement.
ACACTTTGCCATATCAGAACCGGCTTAAAAAAACCTGGAATTAACTTTCATCTTTAATAATGATTGATTCGCTCAAAACTCAGTATAGACCAGCACACTAATTCAGCATGGAAAATTACATCTTCACCTATAGTGCCATCATTCTGTATTTCGCCTGCGCTGCTTTATTGTTTTTTCATATAAAACAACCGGCGGGTAATGCCACTGGCCTGTCAAAAAAACACATTGTCCTGATCGGTCTGGGCGGACTGTGCCTGCACAGCTTTGCATTATATAACGGCATGATCAGCCCACTGGGCATCAATCTTGGTTTTTACAATGCCATCGTTTTAGTGAGCGCCTTCATTACCTTATTTATCCTGATCGCGGTCTGGCGTTACCCGGTTGAGATCCTGGCAATTATGCTGCTGCCTGTTGCTGCCCTCACGCTATTGCTTAACACCAATAGCGATACTGAACACCTGCTTCCCCAGCAAAGCTCAAAGGCTCTTATCTTCCATATATTAACCTCCATTATCGCTTACAGTATCCTTGCATTGGCAGCGTTGCAGGCCATCTTTTTATCTATTCAGAACAAGTTTCTTCATGCCCATCAGCCCGGTGGAATCATCAAACTGATGCCGCCGTTGAGGAATATGGAAGTATTACTGTTCGAAGTGATTGTGGTCGGTTTTATCGCGTTAACCATATCACTGGGCAGTGGTTTAGCTTTTCTGGAAAACATGTTTGCACAACACCTGGTACATAAAACCATATTATCCATCCTCGCCTGGTTCGTATTTCTGATCCTGTTAGTTGGCCACTGGAAACTTGGCTGGCGTGGACGTACCGCTATCCGCTGGACCTTAACCGGTTTTGTCAGCCTGATGCTGGCTTATTTCGGCAGTAAATTTGTACTGGAAATCGTACTGACGTAGATTCACTGAGATGGCGCGGATAGACAATATCGCTTGACTCCAAAACCAGTACGCACATAATTACACCATCCTATTCACAAGAGACTTTTCTTCTTGAACGAATTTTCAACAGTATCACTGTTCATCACCCTGGCAATTCTAATCTTACTTTCCGGTTTTTTTTCCGGATCAGAAACCGCCTTGATGACGCTCAACCGTTACCGCGCTAAAAGTCTTGCTGACAAAGGCCATAAAGGTGCAATCCTTGCGATTAAACTATTAGACCGGCCAGATCGTCTGTTGGGTTTAATATTGATCGGCAATAACATCGTTAATATTTTTGCAGCGACAATATCAACCATTATCGCACTCCGACTCTATGGCGAAATCGGACTGGCCATCGCACCTTTTGTTCTAACCATGGTGATTTTAGTTTTTGCCGAGGTTTCGCCGAAAACACTGGCGGCATTAAAACCTGAAAAACTCGCCTTCCCATCTGCATTTGTCTATACCATTATTGCCATACCGCTGTACCCGTTTGTCTGGCTGGTCAATATATTTTCCAATGCGCTATTGCGTTTAATCGGTGTCCACCCTGATAAGGAGACCGGGCATGAACTCAGTGCCGACGAACTACGTGCCGTGGTAGTAGAAGCGGAACATTTTATGCCACAGGCACATTCAGACATGCTGCTTGGTATTCTCGATCTGGAACAGGTCAGCGTGGAAGATATTATGGTTCCGCGTAATGAGATTACCGGCATCGACTTAAATGATGACTGGAATGACATCGTCCACCAGATCACTCACAGTCAGCGTACACGGGTTCCGGTATTTCACGATAGCATCGATAATACCATCGGTGTCTTGCATCTGCGCAAGGTGCTCAACCTGTTTTCGCGCGAAGAGCTGAGCATGGAAACACTCAAGGGACTGATTGCGCCAGCCTATTTTATTCCTGCAGGAACCTCACTGACTCGCCAGTTATTAAAATTTCAGGATAATCGCCGCCGCTCAGGATTAGTCGTCGATGAATATGGCAGCATCCAGGGACTGGTCACACTGGAAGATATCCTGGAAGAAATCGTCGGCCAATTTACAACCGATTCACCGACGCGTAACCTTGGTATACACGAACAGGGCAACAACTGTTACCAGATTGATGGTAATACCCACATTCGCGATATCAATCGGGCACTGGACTGGTCATTACCAGCAGACGGGCCGAAAACCCTGAACGGTTTGATCCTGGAGCACATGGAGATTATTCCACAGACCGGTACCAGTTTGATGATCGCTGATTACGCCATCGAGATCACACGTTCTTCAAAAAATGCCGTACAGACGGCTCGCATTCGGGACACCAGTCAGATACAGGACACGATAGAAGAAGATGCTGAAGCAAATTTTTTTTCCAATACATAATACATAACAACCTAATTAATAGAGTCTGTGGCTAAAGCGAAAATACAATATGCCTGTACTGCCTGCGGTGCCAGCCATTCAAAATGGGCCGGTCAATGCGGTGACTGCGGCGAATGGAACACCATGAGTGAATCCATCGCCGCCATCACCACGAATAACCGTCAGGGTTTTGCCGGGAAGAAAACGAACGCAAAAATTCAGGCATTAACAGACATCCAGATGCAAGCGGAGATGCGCACTGCGACCCGCATCAGTGAGCTTGACCGGGTACTGGGTGGCGGCCTGGTACATGGTTCAGTGACCTTGATCGGTGGTGACCCGGGTATCGGCAAGTCCACCCTGTTAACGCAGACCCTGGCTAGCTTAAGCCAGTCTCTGCCCTGCCTCTATGTCACCGGTGAAGAATCGCTACAGCAGATAAGCATGCGTGCGCACCGGCTTGGCCTTGAAGACAGAGGTCTAAAATTATTGTCCGAGACCTGCGTGGAGAACATCATCACCCTGGCCAGCGAACAGAATCCAAAAGTGATTGTTATCGACTCCATCCAGACCATCTACACCGAGTCTTTACAATCCGCGCCTGGCGCGGTGGCCCAGGTAAGAGAGAGTGCCGCGCAACTGGTTCGTTTTGCTAAACAGACCGGTACTGCTCTATTTCTCGTCGGCCATGTCACCAAAGAAGGCACACTGGCCGGACCACGCGTACTGGAACACATGGTTGATACCGTGCTCTATTTTGAAGGTGATCCGGGTGAGCGCTATCGCATGATCCGTGCCATTAAAAACCGTTTTGGCGCAGTCAACGAGCTCGGCATCTTTGCCATGACCGAGGAAGGTTTAAAAACCGTCAGCAATCCATCGGCCATTTTTCTCTCGCGTCACGAACAACCCGTTGCCGGCAGCATCATCACGGTCACCCGCGAGGGC
>JBFFVI010000149.1:0-5413 GCA_041570895.1 Gammaproteobacteria bacterium | reverse complement strand
TATTGCCGAGGTCAGCATGGATCTCCATCAGTGACTCCTGCATATGGGCACGCGTCAGTGCATCCAGCGCGCCAAAAGGCTCATCCATGAGTAGCACTTTGGGCTGCATCGCCAGCGCACGCGCGATACCAACGCGCTGTTTCATGCCGCCGGAAATCTCATCCGGACGTTTATGCATGGCATGATCCATATGCACCAGCTGCAGGTTATGCTCTATCCAGTCTTTCATCTCGGCCTTGCTTTTTTTCTGCTGCGAATTAGAGCGGCCAAAAACCTGCTTCACCGCCAGCTCGACATTTTCATAGGCCGTCAGCCATGGCAACAGCGAATGGTTCTGAAACACCACGGCGCGTTCCGGGCCCGGCTCATTCACTTCTTTACCATCGAGCACGACACCGCCGTTGGTTGCTTTATGTAAACCGGCAACCACGTTAAGCACGGTTGACTTGCCACAACCGGAATGGCCGATCAAGGATACAAACTCGCCTGCTTTCATCTCCAGATCAACATCCTGAAGTGCCACATAGGGGCCATCAGGTGTTGGAAACTCCATGGAAATATGATCGATGTTTAAATGTATATTTTTCATTATCTTGTTCTCCGAATCTTTTCTCTAAGCTGTTCGTTATTTAACGCAACACAACCGATTTATCCCAGGTCACTTTTTTCTGCAGCATCAGCATGCCGCGATCCAGCATGTAACCAACCAGTCCGATGGCGAGCACGGCTACCATGATGCGGCCCAGCGAATTGGAACTGCCGTTCTGAAATTCATCCCAGACGAATTTTCCCAGCCCCGGGTTCTGTGCCAGCATCTCGGCTGCGATCAATACCATCCAGCCGATACTCAGGCTCAGGCGCAGCCCGGTGAAGATCATCGGTACTGCTGATGGCAATATGATTTTATAGACCTTGGTAAACCAGCCCAGGCGCAAAACCTTGCTGACATTGATCAGGTCCTTATCCACGGTGGATACACCCACCGCGGTATTGATCAGTGTCGGCCACATGCAACACAGCATCACGGTAAAAGCCGAAGTCAGATAGGACTTATCGAACATCGGCTCGTCACTGACATAAACGGCACTGACCACCATGGTAACGATCGGCAACCAGGCTAACGGTGATACCGGTTTTAACAGCTGCACGATAGGATTGATCGCGCGGTAAAGATCATTGCTCAGACCGGTAATAATGCCGACCGGTATGGCGATAAGTAACGCCATAATAAAACCGGTAAATACCGTGAACAGGCTGGTAAGAACCTGATCAAAAAATGTTGCCTTACCGGTATAGGGGCGAATTTTTACTTCTGCCTCAGGATCTTTTTCCAGCTTTGCCGCATTACGTTTATGCTGGCGTTCATAGAAGCTGACTTCTTTTTCACGTTCAGCATAATGCTCATCGACCAGGTTACTTGCCTGGTGAAAAACAGCCGTTGGCCCTGGCAGCTGGCCTAACGAGGTTTCCACCTGTTGTGCCGAGATGCTCCAGAAACCGAGAAACATCGCTATCGCGATGAGAGGAAAAATATAGCTACGAATAAATACATTATATTGTTCGTCGCTAAATGCTTTAAATCTCGATAATTTCATTGTTTTCTCCGAATGATTAGAAGGTAATCGTGGAGACGGCGAACACAGCAATCATGCATACTTTGTCCGCAGTCTCAGGATACCTGCTACTTCACAATGTCCTTACCTTTCAGCCCGATCTTGAATGATTCAAGATAAGCATTTGGTTTGGTGCCATCAAAGGTCACCTTGTCGATGAATTCGGTCTGCGGCGCACGGAAACCTGATTCTTTTTCGAAGTCAGGAAAATCTTTTGCATCCGCCTTGCCTTCAGCGATCAGCTCTTTCGCAGCGGCGGCATAGATATCAGGGCGGTAAACTTTCTTCGCCATGTCCTTATACCAGTCGTCTGATTTATATTCCGGAATCTGACCCCAGCGGCGCATCTGCGATAGATACCAGACAGCATCAGAGTAGTAAGGGTAGGTTGCCTTATTACGGAAGAACACATTGAAATCAGGCAGCGAACGCTTGTCGCCTTTTTCATACTCAAAAGTACCGGTCATCGAGTTAGCGATAACCTCATAGTCAGCACCGACATATTCAGGACGCGCCAGAATTTTTGATGCTTCTTTACGATTTTCCAGGCCGCCTTCATCTAGCCACATGGCTGCACGGATCAACGCTTTCACCACCGCCTTATGCGTATTCGGATATTTTTCAGCCCATTCTTTAGATACACCAAAGACTTTTTCAGGGTTGTCCTTCCATATCTCGTAGTCTGTGATCACCGGCACACCAATACCTTTGAATACCGCCTGCTGGTTCCACGGCTCACCGACGCAATATCCATAGATCGTTCCCGCTTCCATGGTTGCTGGCATCTGTGGCGGCGGTGTCACAGATAACAGCGCATCTGCATCGATAGTACCTGAGGTGTCGCCACTCAGCGGTGCGTAATAACCCGGGTGAATGTCGCCGGCTGCCAGCCAGTAACGTAACTCATAGTTATGAGTCGATACCGGGAACACCATGCCCATCTTGAAAGGCTTGCCGTCGTCTTTATATTTTTCAACCACCGGTTTCAGATAGTCCGCCTTGATCGGGTGAACCGGTTTGCCGTTCTCATGCGGCACATGTTCTTTCATCTGCTCCCATATCTTGTTCGAAACGGTGATCGCGTTACCGTTCAAGTCCATGGAAAACGCGGTGATGATGTCGGCCCTGGTTCCAAAACCGATGGTTGCCCCGAGGGGCTGACCCGCCAGCATGTGCGCACCATCAAGCTTGCCATCGATCACTCCATCGAGTAATACTTTCCAGTTAGCCTGTGCTTCGATGGTGACATACAGGCCTTCATCTTCGAAGTAGCCTTTCTCATAAGCGATCGCTAGCGGTGCCATATCAGTCAGCTTGATAAAGCCGAATTTAAGGTCTTCTTTTTCCAGTCCTTCGGTCTCTGCATACACTGTAAAGCTTCCGCTCAACAGGATAGCTGAAGCAGCGATGCCAGCAGCAAGACTTTTAAGGATAGGTAATCTAAATACGGGGCGTACTGAAGCGTGAACATGTTCAGACGTCTTAAAAAGTTTCATTGATTTCTCCGAATATTTTCAAAAGTTACTTCTATGACTTCCAGTAAAAATTTTGCAGCAAAAAAAGGCGCTCATCACCATGGGCGGAGTCTGCCTGGGTGATGAGCGCCATTGCTCAAGTGTTTAGCTGTAATCATAAGGACCGGCCGCCATTGGCCGGTACACCTGCGTTTATACATTGCAGATTCTGTGCCAACTTAAGGAAATGGTAATAACAAGGGACCTGTCATCAGTGAACAGTTAACTTCTTATATTAGAATGCACTAAACAAAAGCATCGCTTAACAATAATGCGCCGTTATGGTGCGAAGACTTGCATTCGATTCGATACAAGCGTAAAAAATGAAACTCCAGCCACTGTTAGCTGATTAACGACATGAAGTCATCTTTTTTTTCTATTAGGCACCCTAACAGGAACTCAACCGATTAAATTAATTAACCCAAAGATTGTTATATACCCTAAAAGCCTGAGAGCAAATAGAGCTTTTAGGGTTTCTAATTGTAGTTAGCTGCTAAGACCTATGCGTGAAAAAATAATCACATTACTTGGAATATTGATTACATGGATTTCGATATTCTTTGTTATCCCGCTTATAGGATTTGAAATTAAGATGTGGGTATTGATTGTATCGGCATTTATTGGCAGCTTATTCGCAGGTGTTATTATGTTTCTACAGGAAACAGTAATAGAAAATATTTTCATGGTGGCACTCGTACTTGTGCTTGCTGGGGTAGTTTCAGGAACAAAGCCCGGTCTTGGATTTATTTTTATATCAGCTCTACTATCCGGTGTGATCGGTACAATTACTAATCACATTAACCAATATGCAGCTAACAAGGCGCTCAAGTCAGGGACGCCGCAAAGCGGCGCCCCTTAGCTTAAGCGTTATGTGGCGTAACCGCCTAGAGAGAAGTTATGTGGAAGAGACGTGACATCGTCCGCGTCAGCGCTGTGATTATCGGGACTCTCTGCGGCTGGGGAATGATCCGACTTCTTTTGCCCAGCCTCGATTATTTTCCGCCAGAGAGCCTTACCCGCGATCTTGAGCGTAGCTGGTTTGTCACCGCCGGAGTACGCAAGCTCGCGATGATGGTCTACGCTCTGGTGGCGCTCTTCGTCATGGCAATGCTCTTCAACGTTGTGCAGCAGCGTTGGCCGGGTCGCGGTAGCATCAAGGGTCTGGCATTCGGAGCATCGTTCGGTGTCGTATGGTCGTTTGGATTCCTCGGCGGCTGGGCGTTCCTGGGGACGACGCTTCGTGCGGAGCTACTGAACAGTGTCGTGGATCTGGTGCCGTTGGCCGTTGCCGGATGGCTCATTGGCCTGGCGGTAGGACGCGATGTGCCACAGTCAGAGCAATGGATGCCGAAGCCGTGGCTGGCCGTTCTCCTGGTGGCTTCTGGATTCGTGGCGATTCATGCGCTGGGAGCAACCTTTCTCGACGACCACATTGGTTCAGCGTCGAGTCTATTGTTCGTCCCGACGAACTCACTGCAGATCGCGCTGCTCGCCGGTCTTGGGCTGTGGGTTGGGGGGATGTATGTAGTCCTCCGCGCAGGGTTGCCCTTCGAAAGCACCTTGGCGCGGGTTGCCTTCTTCGCTTTCGGAATATTTGGATTTAGCTGGACATGGTTCCACCTTTTTCTTGTGATAATCGATCTGGCCGGCTTACTACATGTCGGATTGCTTGTCGGGGTTCTGGGTGCCGTCGGCGTTTTCGTAGGCGCAATGACCTACGAATGCCTCTCTCGCGTGCTACCAACGCCACATAAAAATGTATGACGTGACACGAGGTCGCGTTAATTCAACTGTTAGTGCTGTAAAAACTGAAGATGAATACTCATGGATGAAATAGCTATAAGAATATTAAGCTGGTTCTTTATTGATGTGCTAATGCACATTATTTGCTTTGGTCTAGGTTGGGCTATTTTGAAAACATTAACCTTTGGCAAATACCCAACAAAACAGACAGACGAAAATCATGTAATGATTACTGGTTTCATTACAATCGTCCTTTTCATTATCGGTATAACTGTTTATGCTTACAATTACAGCAGTTAAAATCACTAACAAATCGTTCGTGTGGGACGCTCCGCTTCGCTGCGCCGCCCCACAATTCAAACGCTAGGTCCTATTTAATGGTATATGAAACCATGAGGAGGTAACAACCATGACACCAGACCAACCATGGATGTGGCATTGGGGAGGAATGTGGATTTTCCCCATGATCATGTTCGTAATAATGATCATCTTCTTCTTTGTATTTTTTAGACGAGGGGGCTGTAGACCGTGGTGGGGCCCAGG
>JBFFVI010000148.1:0-5436 GCA_041570895.1 Gammaproteobacteria bacterium | reverse complement strand
TAACCGGCATCTACTCAACATCATCATGTTAATAATTTAGCTAGACTGCTATTGATATATATTGATCTCACGCAAGTAATCTTACTTTCTTGATTATTGGTGTTTTATTGGTAGCCACTTGTTCGATAAAACAGACTGCTTGAAAATCAGAGTGATTTCACCGAGGCATAATACTCACGACACTCGCTCTCACGACCGCGCACGACTCGTTGTCCGGTTAAGGGACCGTGTGTTTCTGTCACTACCGTGTGCTGGCTTTCATGATGCTGATCGTCATAAAAGTAGATCACCACCCAATCCTGCGTACGCTTTAACTGATGCGCCCGTGCCGTGTTCGAAAACAGTGCGGTGAAGTGCCAGCCCTGTTTGCTAACATGCATGACGGGTAACCAGGCTTTCTCCTCAGGATTAAAACGTTTCGGCGCAATCATCGGCAGTTCAGCGGCGCTGGCTTTTTTTCGATACTGTCGATCCACCTGCAGGATCAATTGCACAGAGGGCTCGGTAAACGGTTCGTTCGATTGTGTACTGGCGCGTTTTCGTCCTAAAACCTGGGCAAGCCAGGCCTGCACCATGGCCACCTTGCTGGCACTGAAGCCTGGAACTTTTTCCAGCCGCTGATTATGTGCTGCCACCTCAAGCGCTTCCAGACTATCGATATGCAAATTTTCGATAATGCGATGCGCCAGTTTCGGTCCGATGCCCGGGATCGATTCAAACAGGGCAACCGGATCATGCCCCCCTGTTAAACTTTCCAGGCGACTCATGCGCCCCAGCGCCACGTACTCATAAATCGAACGGGCGATACCTTCGCCAATACCCGGCAACGCCACTAAACCTTTAAAGTCGTTGCGCGCCACGATCTCACTCACCGGCTGCGGCAGATTGCTGATGACACTGGCCGCATTCTGGTAAGCACTCACGCGGTAAGGATTTGCTCCTTGCGCTTTAAGCAGAGCGGCGATTTCCAGTAACTTGTCGGCAATATCCTGATTGATCACTTTTGTATCATCTCATTAAGGAATGGCGTCAGCGTTAAAACCCGTCTTTAAAAAAACAGCGAAATGGTTTTTACCCTGATACCAAATACCTATTTGTAGAACAGATACATAGACCCTGTACTTAGTTGCATGTCTACCATTATCCAGTCTTCAGCATAAACGCCAGCCAAACTTTTATATCTCTGTTGCACTTTTGTTGATTGTTTCATACAGAACAAAGTGTCAGTGGTGCTTGTTTGATCGACGATAAAAGTATCTGATGTACAAAACATCTGGTCATTTATCACTGGTACATCAGCGGCGGCAACATCATTGTTAGAGTCACTGTCACAGCTGATTAGAAATGCGACACCACCGACAAAGCCGATAACTATCAACGATAATCCAGATAGATGATTTTTCATGATTTACACTCCTGACTATCAAAAGAAAAATAATGCTATAGACGTTTTAAATAGTAATTGATACAGGTCAACTTAGAACAAATGTCTGTTTTGGGTCGGTTGGTTTTTCTTAATTTAACTGTCCCCTATTGTCCTCTTTTATCAATGTATGGGAATCATCAATTTCTCCAATGCACATTCATTGTTTTATCATCATTTAATCTTACTTGTGTATTGAGCTCCTGTCCTTCCCTGTTCAGCATGTCTGCCAGCCATTTTGCATCTGTTTGAGTTGCGTGATTAACATGAAACTGTTTGATCTGTGTAGGTACCAGTTGGAAATGAACTAGCTCACCCGTTAATGCATTCAGGGTGACAAAATACATCAGGCTCAGGTCATCTCTGTATTGTTCATAACCGCTTATGCCTTCGTAATCGTTGAGAAAATCACCACAACCGTAAATGATGGGTTTGTTCTTGTACACTTCGATGCCTTTTGGATGATGAGAAGAATGACCATGGACAATATCCACATTGGCTTCATCAATCAGGCCATGTGCAAAATGGGTGTGCTCACCGGGTATTCGATAACCCCAGTTTCCACCCCAATGGATGGAGGCGACAACAATATCGTTTTTGCCTTTAACGGCATTTACCTGGTTTGCGATTTGACGAATTGTTTTATTCGACAAATCGTTGAGCACGTTCACGCCCGCTTTGTTTTTTGATGCCTTCCAGTTATATGGCACGCCACTGCTTGCGTCTCCGAATGAAAAAAGAATAACACGCCCCTTGCCAGGTATTTCAAACAGGGCCGGTGCTTGTGCTTCTTTATCATTAGCGCCGGCACCGGTTGTTTTTATATGTGCCTGTTTTAATGTCGCCAGTGTTTCCTTCAGACCTGCATAACCCCAGTCCAGTACATGGTTATTGGCCAGAGTACAGCCATCGATGCTGGCCGCAGTAAGACATGGAATATTACGTGGGTGCATGCGGTAGTTGATGCCTTTGCCTTGCCAGTAATCGTTACTGCTTGTGACGCTGGTTTCAAGATTAATGATGCGCAGGTCAGGTGAGATACGTTCAAGATCTGTCAATGCATCGCCCCAGATGTAGGGAAAGGAGACCGGCTTTTGTATTGGCCCGTTTATTTTTTCAGCTAGCTCGACATACCCGCGCGCATCACGCACATAGGGTTCATAAATTTTCGGTTCGCTCGGATACGGTAGTACCTGATCAATACCACGTCCAGTCATTACATCACCACAGAGAAACAGAGTAATCAGATGTTTACTAGTATCTGTTTCTGTATTTTGTGTATTCATTTGTGAGCCATGTGTTTGTTGCAACCATGCTGGCGTCATGAACAGGATTGACTGCTTAGCTACATAATTCAGAAACATCCTGCGTCTCATGGTATTCACTATTAGTTTATGTGTTAGATATTATTCTGATCATAATACAGGAATCATAATTAAAGGGGACGGAGGGATTATTATTTAATCACTTGCTGTAATTGATCAAAATTTAATCCCTCCGTCATCTTTTCTTTATATTAGCTTTTTTATTATCTTTAGTTTCGGCGTTTGCCAGGCAGTTGATCTGCATCATGAATGACAATTAAAAGCTGTTGTTTAATTGATATTCAAATATCAGCAGACTGGCATAATTAAGCAAACCACCTATACATTCAGCTTAAGCTATTTGAGGGACGCACAATGTCTTTATCATCCATTGATCTTGCAAAAGCTCGTGAAACCGCAAATACAATTTTAGAGGGAATGCGGCTTGATGCTTACATATTTGAAGTTGAACCTCACAATGAAACTTGGGAACTCACAGTTGAGTGTGCATGTGAAATCGATGGCGGTTGGAAGAGGATTACATTACGTGTTCCCAAAAAGATGCTTCTGCAAAGTTTTATCGATGAGGATGTTAAAAGGGATCTATTCAATTACTGGGGAAAAAAGTTAGCTGACTGCAAAAAAATTAAAGGACTTGATGATAACTAAAAGCAGTCAACAATAGCGCGAATCAACAGATAATTTATTTCATATTTAAAACTCTTCATTGGCCAGCATAACAAGTGCTTTACTTAATCCGTCACAGACTTGTGCAAGTTGCCCATAGTCCAGCTTTTCGGCGGTATCTTTTTCTGTGTGATAGTAGGGATAACGATAAAAGGCGGTGTCAGTAATCATCATCGCCTTATAACGGTTTATCCAGAATGACAAATGATCACTCCAGGCCACGCCGGGAATAAAACTGAAAGTTGATACATGCTCAAGCGGAAATTCTGTCGAGCTACGAAAAGCCTTAGCCATCTTATGCATAAGTTTGCGTGAACGGAAATTGGAAACCATGCTGATAAAGTTTGCACGGTCCGGGTAAAAAAAGTGAAACAGTGGTGGATAGGATTGGCTGTTGGGTTCATTACTAAAATAACCCATGGTTTCTAAGGCAATCATCAAGCAAATATTATCACCCCGTTGACGTACGTTCTTAGCATAAATGCGACTGCCCTGACGGCCGCTAAAAAAAAAGGGCGGCTCTTCATTTGTAAAAGCAACAAAGCGGATGGTTATTTCCGTTGATGATGAGCATAGCAAGCGTGACAGTTCTAACAATACTGCAACGCCGCTGGCATTGTCATTGGCACCCGGACTACCAGTAACTGAATCATAGTGGGCACCGATTAAAATAATTTGTTCCGGGCGACTACTGCCCTGGTGATTAACCTCAAGATTGGCACAACGCACACCTCCTTCTTGATATTCCTGTTTCTCAACTGTGTAACCCTGTTTGTGCCAGGCTTGGCTTATATAGACTTCTGCTGCATGTAAAGCTTCCGGGTGCAGCACATTACGTTCACCAATCTCATCTGCGAGATGATACACATGTTTTTGTAACTGTTGTTCTATAGTTTTTAGTGACATAAGAGCTTCAGTTGATCTTGATCATTGTTTATATGAATTAGTATATATATTCTGTTGAATTAGAATATTGCTCTAAGTTACATAAAGTGTATAAATTTTAACTATGTAGCCGGAGGTTATCCATGTTCCGCAAAGAACTGATACCACTGCTTATAAAGCATCCCATGGGGTTGTACGATATTGCCCAGTTGTTGGAAACTTCACTGAGGGATACAGAGGATGACCTTCGTCATCTCATCAAGAGCCTTAAACATTCCGATTATCGTCTAATCATTACACCGGCACATTGTCGTAAATGTGGATTTAAATTTCACAAAGACAAAATACACAAGCCTGGCAAATGTCCACGCTGCAATGGTAGCTGGATAGCGCAACCGTTAATAGAGATTATAGAAACTAAACATCGGCACTAACCGGGAACATAAGTTAAAGATATAGATTCCTTTAATGCCTATATTCTGGATTACTTTTTTCCAGGAGCCTGTCGGACTTAGTATGAATCTACTGCGAAAAAGCCATTTTTGTTCATTTTTCAGATTGTTTTCGTTAAATAGCTGTGCTATTCGCCTCAAATAATCGAAAAACTGCCCTAAAAATGGCTTTCTCTCGCTACGATCAACTAAGTCTGACAGGCTCCTATTTAATTTTATTGTTCAATTCAATTGTTGATTCGAAGTCTTTTGCGGCCGTTGTTTCAAATAATGTCATCGATTTTGGCATTAAAACTTGAGTGCAATAAACTTTTATTTCATCATATAGCTGTTGTGGATTGTCGGCATAACGGCGTGAAAAGTGGAATGGAACCAGGCGAGACACGCCAGCTTCCGTGGCAATTTCTCCACAAGCACGCGTTGTTAAATGACCATTACGCGCAGCATGATCAGCATCAGCCTCAATGAAAGTCGCTTCACAAAAAAAAGTATGTGCATGTTGTGCTAACTTGATCAGCTGTTGACGATTGTTGTCCGTGTCAGAAAGATCGGTGGCATAGACTAATTTTTTTCCTGGCGTAATGAGCACCAATTCATCAGCCAACGAACGAGTGGATGCTTCACTTCCATCTGGCAGCTGAACAATTGTTGTTTCATTGTTGCTTAACGAGTTTTGTTTTAATTC
>JBFFVI010000147.1:0-5444 GCA_041570895.1 Gammaproteobacteria bacterium | reverse complement strand
TGGTTGCCGCTTCAGCCACATCAACAGAGACCAGGCGAGAGACACCTGACTCACGCATGGTGACACCACTCAGGTGTTCAGAGATCTCCATCGTGGTTTTATTATGCGTGATGAAGATGAACTGTACTCTTGAAGACATCTCTTTAACCAACTGACAGAAACGTCCGACATTGGCTTCGTCTAATGGCGCGTCAACTTCATCAAGCATACAGAAGGGCGCTGGATTCAGTTCGAAAATAGCAAATACCAGAGCCACTGCTGTTAAGGCTTTTTCACCACCTGACATCAGATGGATGTTTGAGATACGCTTACCTGGAGGCCTTGCCATGATAGCCACGCCGGTACTCAATAAGTCATCACCGGTCATCTCAAGGTATGCTGTACCACCACCGAATAAGCGCGGGAACATATCCTTGATACGCGAATTAACATGATCGAAGGTCTCTTTAAAACGGGTACGTGTCTCTTTATCAATTTTGGCGATCGCCTGCTCCAGGATCTCCAGCGCGGCGGTCACATCTTTATCCTGACCGTCCAGATATTCTTTACGCTGTAACTGTTCTTTATACTCATCAATGGCGGCAAGGTTGATCGGACCAAGACGGGAGATTTTTACTGCAACTTCTGCCAGCTTGCTCTCCCATTGTTTGCTGGTCGCCAGTTGCTCGTCTGTTTCTCGTTCACTTAGCGTCTCGAGAACAGCGTCTAACTGAAAACCTGTTTCAGCCAGCTGCTCAAGTATGGTTTTGCTACGGACACGTGTTTCCTGACTGTCGAGACGTAATTTTTCCAGTTGTCCACGGATGTTTTGTGAGCGCTGCTCAGACTCGCTACGTTGCTGTTCTAATGTACGCAGGGTCTGTGTAATGTCTTCGACTTTACGACGTGCTTCAGATAATGATTCTTCTGAGATCAGGCGTTGTTCCAATAAGGCTTTAAGATCAAGCTCTAATTTTTCTGTGGGCTGAGTCGACTGAGACAGTAAGGTCTCAAGTTCCTGCTTGCGTTGTAACTGAACCGTCTGCGCCTGATGCATACGCTGGATGTTATGCTGCAGACCACTCAAACGCGTTTTAAGACCCTCGACTCGAATCGCCAGTTGATGCGCCTGTTCGCGATGTTGCTGTAAATTATTTCGATGCTGCTGAAGCTGTTGCTGCAGATTATCACGCTGCCCCTGCAACTCTTTCCTATCCGCTTCCATTTTTTCAGCATTCTCTAATGCTGAATTACGATTTTTCGTCGCAGCTTCAATATCGGCTTCATAACTGCTGATCAGCTTTTGTGTTTCTTCCAGCTCACTATCAAGATCTTTACCCCGGTTGGTAATATGTTCATGTCGCGATTCACGTGCTGTAATCTGTGCTTTTATTTCATTCAGGCGGGAATGAATAGTATTTAATAAAACCTGAATTTCTTCACGTTGCTGTTCATTACTTTGCAGCTTCTGGCGTAATTCAGCCAGTTCATCACTGGCTTTTTCAGCTTTCGCTTCATGTTCAGATAACGCCTGCTGTAATTCACGGATACTGTTTTCACGTGCCAGCACACCCTTATTGGTATCCGTTTCACGACTGATACGTAACCAGTTAGGACCTAACCAGATGCCATCTTTGGTAATGATACTTTCATCATGTGACAATGAATGACGCATGGGCAACGCTTCATCTAACGTTTCTGTGCAGCGGATGCCATGCAGAAACTGACTTAGCTCTACCGTAGATGAAACATTATTGATTAACATCTGCGCTGAAGCATCGACTGATGAGGTCGATTTTGCGGTTTCTATTAATGAGACGTTACTGTCCTGCAGAGAACTCAGCGCAGAAGAATACTGATCGATATCATCGACACAGATCGCTTCCAGGGTATCGCCAAGCACTGTCTCAACTGCCAGCTCCCAGCCACTTTTCACATCCAGACGTTCGGCAAAACGCGCATTGTTATTTATGCCACTTTTTTCCAGCCACTGTTGTGCTGCTTTATCTGTTTTACCTAATGCCGCTTCCTGTAAAGCTTCCATCGAAGACAGACTGCCCTGACACTGGTGGATACTGCGACGAACATCGGCCGATTGCTGCTCCACGTTGACAATAGTTTCACGCGTACTTCTTATGCTTGCAATAGCCTCGCTTAACTGTTGTTCATGTTCTTCTTTTTCTGTCGTCGATTTTGCTAGCAGTGTTTTTAAATCTGAAATCTGCTCTTCAAGATTTTCACCACGTAAGGCCTGTTTCTCGACATCGATTTTTTGCAGGCGCTGTTTCTGCTGAACGACATTACGCTCCAGCTGCTCCATCTTCGAACGTTCAACCTGAGCTTTCTGACTTTCGGCAGAATAACGCTGATTGATTTCATCCCATACCTGTTGCCAGTTCTGCATTGCCTGTTCGGCCTGCTGAAACTGTTCGGTACTTTCCTGTTCCTGCGCTTTTAGCGTTTCTAGCCTGGGTTCTTCTTCGACCAGGTTTTGCTGAAATTCTTCGATCGCCTGTTTATCGGATTGTATCGCCTGGCTGGTATCGGCTAGTGCAATATCGATCTGTTCAAGATCCGTCTGCTGGCGCTGCTGCAGATCCTGCTGATGTTTAATGTTCTGTTCTTTAGCCGATATTTCAGCGCCTAAGCGATAATACTCAGCCTGTACATCATTTAAAATCTCGTTTGATTCTGTACTTTCCTGACGATGAGATTCGATCTTCGATTCGGTAGAACGCTGTTCTGCAATGACCTGCTCGAGCGAGGTTTCGATACTTTTAATTTCCTTGTCACGAGTATCAAGCTCGGTTTTCAACTCACGCCAGTGTAAGGTCAGATGTTCCGCTTTAAGTTCTCGCTCGTCCTGCTTTAACTGCTTATATCGTTCGGCACTTTGACTCTGGCGTTGCAGTCGTGAGAGTTGCTTATCGATCTCTTCACGCAGATCAGACAGTCGTTCAAGATTTTCACGTGTATGACGAATCCTGGTTTCAGTCTCACGTCGACGTTCTTTATATTTGGAAATACCCGCTGCTTCCTCAAGGAAGTTACGCAGTTCTTCCGGTTTGGCTTCGATCAGACGTGAGATCATGCCCTGCTCGATGATGGCATAACTTCGTGGCCCCAGCCCTGTTCCCAGAAACAGATCAGCCACATCGCGTTTGCGGCAGCGGGTACCGTTTAAACTGTATTTTGACTGGCCATCACGCGCCACCTGCCTTTTCACCGAGATTTCAGCATAATTAGCATACTGGCCGCCTAATTTACCTTCATTATTATCAAATATCAGTTCAACCGAGGCCATATCGATGGGTTTTCTTGCTGAAGATCCGTTAAAAATGACATCATCCATCGACGCGCCACGCAGATGTTTAGCGGATGATTCGCCCATCACCCAGCGCACCGCGTCGATGGTATTGGATTTTCCGCAGCCATTTGGGCCAACGATACCGGTTAGATTACTGGGGAAATTGATTGTGGTTGGATCAACAAAGGATTTAAAACCAGCGAGCTTAATCTTGCTTAAACGCATTATTTTTTATAATTCAGTTAGTGAATATTTCATCGGATGTGGCGTAGTTTACATGAGTGTCAGGGCTTTTTAAGGACGAATTGAACATCTTTTACAATAATATTTCACAACACTTAACACTGGTTTAACTAGCGATTGTAAGCTGCTGAATTTATTACAACAGTAATATTACATTTCATTAATATTACTATTCGATAATATAATTTTCATGCTTTTTTTCTGTATAATGCGGGCTTATTTGCTCCGGGATATATCATGGCAACCAAACCTTCTAAAGAACTGGAAATTTTTGACAATCCAACACCTGAACGTGATTACACGATTCGCATCCGATTGCCGGAATTCACCTGTTTATGTCCAAAAACCGGGCAACCAGACTTCGCCACGCTGGACCTTGAGTACGTGCCAGAAAAGAGCTGCATAGAACTTAAATCACTTAAGATGTATATCTGGTCTTTTCGTGATGAAGGCGCTTTTCATGAAGCTGTGACCAATGAAATCCTGTCTGACCTGGCCAGGGCATGCGACCCGCGTTTCATGCGTCTAACTGCCGAATTTAACGTTCGTGGCGGTGTTTATACCAGCGTAGTGGCTGAGCATAAAAACCCGGCATGGGTCGCTCCAGCGGTTATTTCGCTACCTTAAAGCCAGCTTTTAGTGACCTCAGAAGCATACCTTGGCATCGATATCGGCACCTCCGGTATCCGTGCCAGCTGCATTGATGCAAATGCAGAAGAGATCGTCACTTATCAGCTCGCTTTTAGTCGTGAGCAGTTAGGTAATGGGCAAACTGAACAGGACCCGAATACCTGGTTACCACAGCTTGATGCTTTAATCCTTGAAATAAGCCGGCTATTGCAGCAACAGGAAACAGCCTACCGTATCCAGGCTATCGCCATCGACGGTACCTCCAGCACACTGATCGCCTGCAGAAAAGACGGTACCGCTCTATCGCCCGCGTTGATGTATAACGATCAGCAAAGCCAGCAACAGGCTGAAGCTGTCAGTCGTTTTGCTCCGGCAGAAAGTGCGGTACACGGGGCCAGCTCTTCACTGGCCAAAGCGCTTTTACTATTAGAAAAATACCCGGAAACAGAAATTTTCTGCCACCAGGCTGACTGGCTGGCAGCATCACTCACCGGGCATTACGGCATCAGCGATGAAAACAATTGTCTCAAGCTGGGTTACGACAGCATCCATCAAACATGGCCCGACTGGTTGCAAAATAATACAGAAAATATCGTATTACCCGAAAAGTTATTACCGCAAGTTGTCAAACCAGGCACTTGCATTGGCAGGGTTAAAACCGACTTGATCGAAAAATATCAGTTAGCAAAAGACTGTGTTGTGATTGCAGGTACGACTGATAGTAACGCTGCTGTACTGGCAACAGGCGCCAACCAGATCGGCGATGCCGTTACATCGTTAGGCAGCACACTGGTGATTAAACTTTTTTCTGATAAACCTGTTTTCAAACCTGAATACGGTATTTACAGTCATCGACTGAATGATCACTGGTTAGTCGGCGGGGCATCCAACTCTGGTGGCGCCGTGCTGTTACAGCATTTTACCCAGACGCAACTTGTTGAAATGAGCGCTCGACTCAAACCACAGAAAGATACCGGCTTGAATTATTATCCACTGCCTGGCACCGGTGAGCGTTTCCCTATCAATGACTGCAACAAACAAAGTAAAATAGAACCGCGGCCAGATTCCGATAGTGAATTTTTTCTAGGTCTGCTAGAGGGCATCGCCAATATCGAAGCCGAAGCTTATAAAAAACTATTAGCGCTTGGTGCGGCCACACCAAAAAGAATCTATACCACGGGTGGCAGCAGCGAAAACGTAGCATGGAAACAGATACGTAACCGTATCACAGGTATAGAGGTACTATCTGCAGCGCATAGTGACGCCTGTTATGGAAGCGCGATAC
>JBFFVI010000146.1:0-5446 GCA_041570895.1 Gammaproteobacteria bacterium | reverse complement strand
GCTGTTATGCTCACCCCCGATGTTATTTTTTTCCAGCTTTTATCTGCTAGATTAAATAACTCCAGATTCCAGCCACCGCCTCGACGCCATATTGAAGCGACGATCTTTTTACCGTCCAATGACACATCGATCTGGCCGATAATCGCACCGTCTGTTGCTCGCCATAACAACTGTTGAAACTGAGCACGCTCATCTAATATCTGTAGCTCAAAGCGAGTAGCGTCATGCTTAACAGCGGCAATACGCTTGCCATCAGGAAACCAGCTTGCAAATAAATAACGTCCACATTCTGTCAGCCTTTCTAACTCACCACCTTTGTTATAGAGATAAATATCTTTATAAACCGTGTAGTTATTGCAGAATTCATTTTGTGTTAGCAATAAACCTGCTTCAGGATGGACATCCAGATCAGCGCCATTATTTAAAACGATAAGTTCTTCTGACTTACCATCGGCATCAACATGCATCAGACTCGCACGTTTATAGCCACCATTACGCACATAATAAACTTCGTCACCCGCTTCAGTCGATAGCGCACGCACAGAATCAGTTCGATAAGCATCGGTCGACAACTGCGTTACTTCTGTCACTCCTTTAGCTTGTATAGCGTCAATCTGTGGCTGAAATATTTCTTCTAACCAACGCTGATATTCTTGCCAAAGTGGCGTCAGATTATCGCCTAAGGTTTGTTTAGCGTTGGTGTTAATAAAAAATGGAATCAGGTTATTACTATATTCTTCAATCCACTCCTGTAACTTGTCTTCACCGTATTTTTCAACAATGAATGTCATAAAATAAACGCCATACAAATAGCGGGTGGTTCCCGCTGGCCAGGTCTGCACCGGCAGGTTCACGTGGGAAATAGGCTGCAATCCGTTTGCGACCTCTTCGCGCATCATTGAAGCAAACATCGTGCTCTGACCACGGCCAATACCACGCTCCAGATATGTTTCCTTATGTGTTGCCAGGCCTTCTATCACCCAGGACGGTTGAAACAGGTTTGGAAACAGTAAAAAAAAGCGTCCAAAAATATTTCTTAAATATTTCGGGCCACCAGAACTTTTATCTAGATGAACAATATGGGCGTATTCATGAAATATTATAGTGCTTAGCCAGTCATCAAAATCTTCCAGCGTATTAATACTGGTTGGCGGTGCGAGATATATAACGGTGCGACTAAAAAAAACCGGGGTCGCAAAACCATTAGGCAAATCGGTTTCATCGCTGAGGACCACATGTGTTTTTTCCTCGGGGATCCAGTTCAGCTCTTTTGTTAAGCGTTGATGTGCGGCCTCAGTTATAGCTAAAGCTCTTTCAGCAATATCCTTATTGCCATCGGCATAGTGCACATACAGATGCTCATTCTCGATCGTTTTCCAATTTAGACCAGGATCTACTGCAAAAACATTATTGCTGAATAATATAAAACAGCAAACACTAAAAGCTATTAACTGTTTCAATAAGACAACCTTATTTTCTAAGACCATAGATAATAAACAAACCACCAGTGATACCAAAAGCCCATGACAGTAGTGGCGCGCCGATTATCAATGGTGCCGAACTTAAAGCATAGACGACGGAGGCAGCGATAATCAGACCCGAACCACTGATAACGATCAGACTACGCTGATTATTCTGGTTTAACTCTTTACGGATCTTATTGATTTCGTCTATCTGTTTTAGATGATATTCACCCTCGGCATATGCTTTTAAACTCTTGTAGATAAGACCCGGTATCTCAGGCATCTTTTCTATCAGGTAAGGCATATCATCTTTGATATTGCGTAATAACGCGCGTGGCCCAACCTGTTCTTCCATCCAGTTTTCGAGGAACGGTTTCGCCGTCTTCCATAGATCTAGTTCAGGGTATAGCTGTCGACCCAGGCCTTCGATATTCAGCAGGGTTTTTTGCAATAGCACTAATTGCGGCTGCACCTCCATATTAAAACGTCGCGCGGTCTGAAACAGCCGCAATAATAACTGGCCAAAAGAAATCTCTTTTAGAGGTTTCTCAAAAATCGGCTCACAGACACTGCGTATGGCTGACTCAAACTCATCAACACGTGTATGCGAAGGCACCCAGCCCGACTCGACATGAAGCTTCGCCACCTTATAATAGTCACGTTGAAAAAACGCCAGGAAGTTTTCTGCCAGATAACGTTTATCAGTCTGACTCAAGGTACCCATGATGCCAAAATCAACGGCGATGTATTTCGGTGCTTTGGGGTTGTCCGTATCGACAAAGATATTTCCCGGATGCATGTCCGCATGGAAAAAGTTATGCGAGAATACCTGGGTAAAAAATATCTCCACGCCCATTGCCGCCAGTCGCTCCATGTCTGTCTGCTGTTCTATCAGGGCCTCAGTATCACGGATCGGTGTACCATATATTCTTTCCATTACCAGTACATTTTTACGCACAAAATCCCAGTATATCTCTGGCACGTATAGATCATTCGAGCCCTCGAAATTCCTGCGTAGCTGGCTTGCGTTGGCGGCTTCACGAAGCAGGTCGAGCTCATCGATTATGGTTTTTTCATACTCAGCGACAACTTCAACCGGACGTAAGCGTCGAAGTTGTGATGAGTATTTTGCGGCCAGTTCAGCAATTATATATAACAGCGAGATGTCTCGCTTAATAACCGGAAGTATGTCCGGGCGTAATACTTTTACGACAACATCTTCACCGGTTTTTAGTACCGCGGCATGTACCTGTGCAATCGACGCAGAGGCCAGTGGCTGTTCTTCAAATGTTTCAAATAATTCCGTTACCGTTTTACCGAAAGCTTTTTGTATTATCTTTCTCGCCTGATCGCCAGGAAAAGGCGGCACATTATCCTGTAGCCCCTGCAGTTCATCCGCTATATCGTCTGCCAGCAGGTCTCGACGCGTCGATAACATCTGTCCAAATTTAATAAAGATCGGACCCAGATCTTCCAGTGCTTCACGCATACGAACGGCGCGAGGTTTACGTTTGCGCCGGAACCAGTTCCAGGGAAACAGATAAATGATAAAACGAAATGGTCGAAACAGATGAGTAGTAAAGATAATATCATCGAGACCATGCAGCATTAACACCCAGTTAATGTGTAACATTCGAATGAATTGACCGGGCGTTAGTATTGGCATTTTATATTTACGTGTATTTGCTTCTTATTGTTTTAGGGACAAAGCGTTTATTTTTGCCTGTAGACGATCGACATCATTTCTTAATTGATCGACCTCATCATTAAAGTTGTTCAGCTCTGTTTCGGTAACAAGGTCTCGACTTTCTTCCTGAAGATATTCGCTGACACTCCTGGATACAGACTCCATGGTATTTTTACCCCAGCCGCCAAGTTTTTTTCCTGACTGCTGCAGCTGATAGGCAACGGTATCACCAAGCAGGTTAGCCAGTGGCTCAGACCAGTCGATATCCATCTGTGAGAACATATTTTTAAACTGATGGCCTAATCGAGTATCACCGCTGATTTCGACCTCGCCCTTCAATAGCAGCTTAGCTGCATTAGCTGCCAGGCCCATTTTAAATAATGATATCGGTGTACCACGCAGGGTAGTATCAGCTTCACCCTCATATTCAGTTCTCACCCGTATGCCTCTGCTGTCAGGCAGCATATATAGTGTTTTATTTAAGCCGATAATTTCTAACTTGATCACCTTGCCGCTAAACTCTTCCATCTTATCCAGCATCTCGGGGTCCAGTGCAAGATAACGGTTGATCGCTGTTTCAACTAACAACATAGATACGGTTAAAGCTTAAAACCTTTATGCAGGGCAACGATACCGCCTGTCATATTATGGTAAGTGCAGCGCTCGAAACCCGCGTCCTTCATCATCTGTTTTAATGTTTCCTGATCAGGATGCATCCGTATTGATTCTGCAAGGTAACGGTAGCTATCTTCATCATTCGCGATCAATTTACCCATCTTGGGTAGAATATTGAATGAATAAAAATCATACATCTTGTTCAGCCCTGGCGTTACCGGTTTAGAAAATTCTAAAATCAATAGACGGCCACCTGGTTTTAATACACGATACATGGACTGCAACGCTTTATCCTGGTGGGTAACGTTACGTAAGCCAAACGCGATGGTTATACAGTTAAAACTGTTGTCTTCAAATGGCAGATCTTCGGCATTGGCTTCAACAAAATCAATGTTACCGGCATAACCTTTATCAAGCAGACGTTTACGACCTTCTTCCAGCATCGCCGCATTGATATCTGAAATAATGATTTTTCCCGTAGGGCCGACCTGCTTCGACATCTGCATAGTCAGATCACCGGTTCCGCCAGCAACGTCCAGCGCGGTATCGCCGGGTTTTAATCCGGTGTGTTGCATAGCAATTTTTTTCCATATACGATGAACGCAAAAAGACATGACATCATTCATGATGTCATACTTACTGGCGACAGAATCAAATACGCCAGCAACCAAACTTTCCTTCAGATTTTCATCGACGGTCTTATAACCAAAATGCGTTTCTTTTTTCTTCATGTTTAATCGATTTTTCTTCGTTCGTGTCCGGCTTCTTTTAAACGCTTAAGATAATCCTGCCATTTTTCTTCATAGTTTGCGCCTAACTCGTAGAGATAGTCCCAGGTATAAATTCCGGTGTCATGTTTATCATCAAAGACAAACTTCAAGGCATAGTTTCCCTGCGGCTCTATAGCTTCGATAGTCACTTCTTCCTTGTTCAGCTGCAGGATCTCCTGGCCCGGGCCATGACCTGTCACTTCTGCTGAGGGCGAATATACACGTAAATATTCACACGGCAATTGATGTACCGCACCATCCTCATATTCAACTTCTAAAACGCGGCTTTTCTGGTGTAGATTTATGTTGCTTGGTCTTGGCATAATTTTTCTCTGGTTCACTGGCCGAATTATACATTCAGTCTGTTTTCTATATTAACGAATTACGGCACTATGGGTTTATAAGATATAACGACTTAGATCT
The DNA here is from genome assembly GCA_041570895.1 of Gammaproteobacteria bacterium. Taxonomy (GTDB): domain Bacteria; phylum Pseudomonadota; class Gammaproteobacteria; order SZUA-229; family SZUA-229. Next base: position 488 of record JBFFVI010000146.1, on the reverse strand, counting down.
TCATCTTTGATTAATTCACCCAAACTGTTATTCACGTACTCAGCATCGATCACTACCGACTCGCCCGATTTATCCGGTGCAGAATACGAAATCTCTTCCAGTAAACGCTCCATGATCGTATGTAAACGTCGCGCGCCGATGTTTTCCGCACTCTCATTCACATCAAATGCGGATTTTGCAATCTGCTTTACCCCATCCTCGGTAAAGCTCAGCTCCAGACCTTCGGTCTGCATCAGCGCTTTATATTGCACCGTTAGAGCCGCATCAGGTTCGGTCAGGATACGTTCAAAATCTTCCGCATTTAATGCGGTGAGCTCAACGCGTATTGGCAAACGCCCCTGTAGCTCGGGAATAAGATCGCTGGGTTTTGTCAGGTGAAATGCGCCGGAAGCTATAAATAAAATATGATCCGTTTTCACCATGCCATATTTCGTTGTCACCGTACAGCCTTCCACCAGCGGCAGCAGGTCACGCTGCACGCCTTCACG
>JBFFVI010000145.1:0-5483 GCA_041570895.1 Gammaproteobacteria bacterium | reverse complement strand
TTTCCATGCTACGGTTGTTCGCATTCAACTGCTGGTAGCCAACAAATACCACCGCCATCATCATCAACATGACGGCAATGAAACCGAGCAACATCACATACTTAGGATGGTTGGAGAACATGGCTAAATGTTAGTACACTGTCGTGTGTATAGCGAGAAAAACAAGCAAGTACGTAGCCGTTTAAAGCGGTGAAGCAGTAACCCTGCAGGGTAGTGTAAAGTGAAAATTTCCTTAGTTTTTAAGGGTTTATCTGTGGTTGCAATTACTCGGAACAGTGACCTTAAGCTTGTTCTCAGTTTGACTATTATTCTCGCACCATGAATAAACTTCGGTGGCAGCAGGATCGCAGGATTGGCAGCTAGTGCCGCAGGAATCAGTTGCTGAACTTTTTTTTACTTTGCCCTTGCGTATCCACACATCAAGCATGCCGCGTACCGCATCTGCATCTGTATCGAAGTGCAAAGCGATGTCGCTCAACGTGCATTGGCCGCGCTGTTTTAGATAGTCACGAATGTTTGACAGGATCATGCGCCCATCTCCTTCGCTTGAGTTTCATTTTGAGTACTCTGAAACTTGCTGTCCTTGAGTGCCCAATGGCGAAGGCCGTAAATTAGTCCGGAAGATAATACAACGATACCGCCTAACCATAATCCTGAGAATAAGGGGTGTTGAGCGAAAGTGGCAATTTGATAATAGCTGCTGGCAGTAATATAAGCGATGGTTGTTGTCCATGCTGCGACGAATACCGCCCAGGGTGTACCTGCTTCCCTGCGGATGGCACCTATGGTGGCGACACAGGGGAAATACAGCAAGACGAATAATAGATAAGCAAAAGCACCTGCCTGGCCATCGAAGCGTTTTATCATTGCGCCAAAGGTTGCATTATTTACTTCCTGGGCTGCGGCTGCGTCCTCCAGCGAACCGATCTCGCCGACATTCATCTGCAGTGGATCGCTGAACGTTTCAGTAACAGCAGCAAGATTTTCCGGTACTGTGGCGAAAGCATCATTGATAGCCTGCCAAAAATCAAAAGCTGCTTCGTCTTCGGCAAACCCGGCGTCCTGACGTGCCAGTTGTGTGTATAGCGTATCCAGAGTTCCGACTACTACTTCTTTGGCGAGGATACCGGAAATGACGCCCAGCACTGCCGGCCAGTTGTCTTCACTGATGCCCATGGGTGCAAATACCGGTGTGGCTGTTTTGCTGATGACAGCCAATACTGAATCATCTGAACTATTATGTCCGATGGAGCCATCGGTACCGATGGCACTCAATACGTTGATCACTAAAACCATGACCACGATGACCTGGCCGGCCTCTTTGATGAACAGGCGGACACGATCCCAGGTGCGCAGTAAAATACCTTTAGCCGTCGGCATGTGGTAGGGCGGCAACTCCATCATGAAACCGGTGCTCTCACCAGACAGGATAGTCCGTTTCATCAACAGACCGGTGAGTACGGCGACGATGATGCCGATCAGGTAAAGCGCAAATACCAGATTCTGTCCGTTGCTGGGAAAAAATGCGGCGACGAATAATGCATATACAGGCAGACGTGCACCACATGACATGAACGGGTTCATCAATATGGTGAGTTTACGTTCGCGCTCGTTTTCTAATGTACGTGTAGCCATCACCGCCGGTACGTTACAGCCAAAACCGACGATCAATGGCACGAAGGCTTTACCCGGTAATCCGATGCTGCGCATGAAGCGGTCCATGACAAATGCAGCACGAGCCATATAACCGCTGTCTTCTACCGCAGACAGAAACAGATATAGTGCAGCAATGATGGGAATGAATGTGGCAACGATCTGGATACCGCCACCGAGACCATCGGCAAGAATAATACGTAAAAAATCGGGTAGACCGATAACAGTGAGAATTTCGGCGAAACCATCTACAAAGATAGCACCGGCAACACCATCGAAAAAGTCGATAAAAGCGCCGCCGATATTGATGGTAAACATAAACATCAGGTACATGACCAGTAGGAACACGGGCACACCGAAGATCGGGCTTAATACGATGCCATCGATTCTGTCTGTAGCGGTTTTTCCGACTTTTCCTTTTTCACTGATGACGGTTTGAGCCAGTGCGTGCGCATGACTGAATCGGCTGTCGGCAATATGGATGTCAGCTTCTTCACCGGCACGTTCTTCAATGGCTATCTTCCATCTAGTTACTTCATCCAGCACCAGTGAGCCACATTGTTCCTGCGCGTTGATGTCGCTTTCCAGTAACTTAAGGGCCAACCAGTGTAAATTCTCTTTCGCGGCAATGCTGCATTTTTCCAGCCTTGGCATCAGATCAGCGATAGCCTGCTCGACGATCTCATCATGTGCCAGACGGAAACCGCCGCTGTGCTCACCGCTGGTAATGGCGAGAATTTCCTGTTTGAGTTTATCGATGCCTTCTCCGCTGGTAGCGATGATCGGCACGACGGGGCAGCCCAGTTCCAGTGAAAGCTTTTTGAAATCAATATCGATACCGCGTTTGCGCGCGACATCCATCATGTTCAATACTAATACGATGGGTACGCCCATTTCGAGCAGTTGTGCGGTGAGATAAAGATTGCGTTCCAGGTTGGCCGCATCGACGACATTGACGATAAGGCTGGCATCGCGTGATAACAAATAATCACGGGTAACTTCTTCATCGATCGAGCTGGCATCGAGAGAATATATGCCAGGCAGGTCATATACCGTGACGGTTTTATTTTCTAGTTCAAAAAAGCCCTGTTTGCGGTCAACGGTAACGCCTGGCCAGTTGCCGGTCTTCTGACGGATGCCAGTGAAGGTATTGAATAAGGCGGATTTTCCGCAGTTGGGATTGCCTGCAATGGCAATGGTCAGCAAGCTGTCTTCTGAAGCTTGAGCTTCATTATTGTTTTCGCAGCAGCCCATGATAAATTAGTTTTCGAGGGGTTCTACCAGTAGTTTTTCAGCAATTCCGGGACCTAGTGCTACCCGCGTTCCAGCATTTTGTATCACCACGCTTTTACCACGGTGATTGAGCATATTGACGACGGTACCAACACGCAGGCCAAGCGATAACATACGTCTTACCATCTGTTTACCACCCTCGATAGAGGCAATACGTCCACTATGACCGTTTTTCAGTGACAGTAGACTCGTTGTAGGTTGAAGATTGCTCATAAACGCCAGAATATCGTTATCGGTTAATGTTAAAGAGAATCGTTCTCATTCGTGATTAGGTAATATTAGACCACTCTTAAATAGAATGCAAGAAACCCAAATAGGATATATTATGATAATTCATCATATTTAAAGAATCGGTTGGCTGGTAACTTTTTTAAAAAAACACTTCACTTTTCAATTATTTAGCGTGTATAAATGATGAGTTTTAAGTGCTGAGCCAGATATCAACAGGAAGAGTGGAAATAACTTGCGTAAAAAATACCCGTTACAGATTGCGATAAGTACTTTATTCATCATTATCACGATTACCTTAGGCATGATTCTGAGTTGGCAGAGTTTTAATAAAACCTCTGACATCATGATGACTTCCGCTGACGATATGTATGAGCGGATTACACAGGAGTTAATCCTGGATTTCAAAACAAGCTATGGTTCTCTGGTTGGAGACCTTCGCCAGTTTCGTCTGTCGCCAGTAATCAAAGCCAGATCATTTAAAGATCGGCTTGCTTTTCTACCGAGCTTCCGCGCTATCCTTGATTCCGAACCATCTGTTTTTGCCGTCGGCATTGGTTATCAGAACGGCGATTATTTTGCAGTTTCGTCTGTTGAAGCTGACTATGTTCGCGAAAAATATAAGCCGCCAGAAGGTTCAGCATTTATCGTGTTTTACCTGAGTAAATCTCAGCTCGATCCGGCCTTTGATGCTGACAAGCGGTACGCTATTTTTTATGATGAAGAGCTGAATGAGATATCTCGCAGTGCTGGTGAAATAACACACTTTGATCCACGCCTGCGCCCCTGGTATCAACAGGCGACGGACATACCGCATGCAACAAAACCCTATCTATTTTATGACAGTAAAATAGTCGGTCTAACTGCTATGAGTAAAACGAGTGAACCCGGCGTAGTGGTTGTCTTTGATATCACCCTGGATAGCTTGAGTAAAACGATTGCTAAATACCAGCTGACACCGAATTCTGAAGTGGTATTGATCAATGCCGAAGGCCAGACTTTTGCATATCGAGATCAGGACAAGGTGGTTGTCAGTGAGGCTGATTCATCCAGTGAGCAGACGTTGCAACTGGCTAATCTGACGCAGTTGGGCAGCGGTGTATTAACACACGTGAGTAAGTTTATTGAAGCCAAAGAACAGGACTTTGACTTTATGTATGCAGGGCAGTTATGGAAAGGAAGTGCACGTATCGTGGCCAGGCCAGGTGGCGTTGATCTATATGCACTGATGCTGTCGCCTGTAGAAGAACTACTGGTTGATGCCATCGCCATCCGTGATCAGCAGATAATTATCGGATTGATAGTGCTGCTGATCTTTATCCCTGTTATCTGGTTTACATCGAAGAAGATCTCTACACCGCTGCATCTGTTGTCTGAAGAAGCAAAAGCGATATCTCGCTTTGATTTCGACGCAGGCAAGCAGCAGGCTTCCTTCATCAAAGAGGTTGATGAACTGGATTCCGCGATGGAAATGATGAAATCAACCATCAATAAATTTATCAAGTTGATAAATTCGCTGGCGGGAGAGCAGGATCTGGATGTTTTGTTGAAGATTATTACAGAAGAAACCATGATGATAAGTAAGTCAGATGCGGCTCTTATTTATTTGATGGATGAACAGGATGATCTGCTCAAGGCTGATTTTCTCTGCAATAAGTTAAACGATAAAATTGCTACGGATAGCTTGCCCGCGATGGCTATTGAAGATGCGCAGGTACTGTTGACTGGCAACTATAGAAGCAGTGTGTTGACATTGGACAACACCAGTCAGAACAAATTATCACCATTACTGAAGCTGTTAGCAGTTGAGTCGCTGACGAGCATTATCCTGCCACTAAACAATCGTAACGATGAAATTATTGGTCTGTTGTGTTTAGTCTACAGTAAAGATGCGACTGTGAATCATGCTGCCAATATAGAATTTGTAGAGGCGCTGTCAGGATTTGCTGCTGTCACCTTAGAGAGCAGGCAACTTTTTAATATGCAGGAAGCTTTGCTGCATGCCTTTATAAAATTGATTGCAGGCGCGATAGATGCCAAGTCACCGTATACAGGGGGGCATTGTACACGTGTTCCTGAAATAACCCTGATGCTAGCAAAAGCAGCCTGTGAAAGTAACGATGGTGAGTTTGAAAACTTTGATCTGAACGAAAAGCAATGGCAAGAACTGAGTATTGCTGGATGGTTACATGATTGCGGCAAAGTAACCACGCCTGAATATGTTGTTGATAAAGCGACCAAATTAGAGACTATCTATGATCGCATCCATGAGATCAGAATGCGTTTTGAAGTATTGAAGCGTGATGCGG
>JBFFVI010000144.1:0-5509 GCA_041570895.1 Gammaproteobacteria bacterium | reverse complement strand
GCCCACCATGGATGGTGGAAGTGCAGAAATTGCATCGTTACATGGATGTAACTTATTAGGGCAACGCAGGAGCTGTTGCCGAGGAGCAAATTTCTGTCCGTACATCCTGTACATAAAAAAAGCCCTCATTAAGAGGGCTTTTTACGGTTAGATCACGATCTAACTTATCTTTGCACCGGAGCCTGCTGCTGAGGTGCTGACTGTGGCGCAGGCGCATATCCTGGAGGAGGGCCATATCCTGGAGGAGGGCCATATCCGGGAGGAGGACCGTAGCCTGGAGGAGGACCGTAACCAGGGCCGGGACCATAACCATATCCTGGACCTGGGCCATAACCATAGCCTGGACCTGGGCCATAACCATATCCTGGAGGAGGACCACGATAGTAATCATCATCGTCATCAAATTCATTTTCAAATTCTTCCATCCAGTAACGAGGATCCCACTCATCGTAAGGGTTCCAGTCGTTACCACCCCAGCCATTATTGTTACCAAAGAAGGCATAACTGCTAGTGGCTGCCAGCAATAAACTTACTGCCATAAATAATCTTAAAATTATTTTCATCATTTACTCCGTCATCAGGATAATTTTCGAACGCCCCATTCTATGCTAGTGAAATTGACACTTCAATGATCTGAATCAAAACTTTTCTTTATATAAAAGGTCATTAAATTCAACTCTTTCATCGATTTACTGCCATCATATATCTATCCCACGCTGCAAATCATTTAGCCATGAATAATACAAACATCCAACAGTTAGCAACGACAACTGCCTTACTTGATGCCGCTATACAGGATATAAGCAAGGTTATTTTAGGTAAACAGCAACAGATCAAGCTGGCACTGACCTGTTTACTGGCAAGAGGCCACTGCCTGATAGAAGATCAGCCGGGCGTTGGTAAAACAACACTCGCTCATGCCATGGCACAGGTCATGGGACTGGACTTCCACCGCATCCAGTTTACCAGTGACCTGTTACCTGCCGATGTATTAGGCGTCTCTATTTTTAATCGAGAACAGACACAGTTTGAGTTTCATCCCGGCCCGATATTTTCACATTTCGTACTGGCCGATGAAATAAACCGTGCCACACCCAAGACTCAGAGCGCTTTACTTGAAGCCATGGAAGAACACCAGGTGACCGTAGAAGGCGAAACACGAGAATTACCTGATCCATTTTTTGTTATTGCGACACAAAATCCGATTCATCAGATCGGCACCTATGCGTTACCCGAGTCACAACTCGACCGCTTTTTAATGCGCCTGGATCTGGGCTACCCCGATAGAGAGGCAGAGCGTCAGTTGCTAGAAGGTGATGACCGCAAATCTATTATCAAAAACCTTAAACCAGTGTTCAGCAAAGAACAGCTGCAGATCACACAGCAACTTGCAACGACATTACATGTATCACCCGCAATTCTTGATTACGTTCAATCGATACTTGAGTTTTCTCGACAGTCATCCGCTTTTGAATTTGGCCTGTCTCCACGCGGTGGTCTTGCGATACTCAATGCCGCGAAAGCATATGCCTTACTCGATGGTCAAAAACATGTGCTTCCTGAGCACGTGCAGATGATTCTTCCTGCGGTGGTCAACCATCGACTGCCTGTTCATCTAGATAGCGCATCTAAACAACTTTCTTCCGCGGCGGATTACATCCTGGAATCTGTCAGTATCGTGTAACGCCTGTGTTTAAAGCGCTATCAATTAATAAACTACTGAGCACGATAAACATACCGGACTTTAAACGGAAGCCCGTTTTAAACTTTATCTCGAAGCGTAGCGGACCATTTGATGGCAACGTTTCCTTAACGCGCGACCGGGTATATATCATACCGACTAAAATCGGCCTGATCTTCTCGTTATTATTGTTAACTCTTTTGATCGGCTCGATCAATTATGAAAAAAGCCTGGGTTTTGTCTTAACTTTTCTTTTAGCAAGCGCGGGAAATATAGCCTTATTATCCACCTGGCGGAATATCGCAGGCCTGCAGTTAAAACGCCTGATCAACACGCCGGTTTTTTGTGGCGAAGCTGCCACCTTCAACGTGCAACTTATCAACCATCAACTTTTAAACAGATACTCACTTGTTATCAGTCAAGAGGGTATCGAACATGACATCGTTGACTGCGCAGCAAACAGCCAGCAACTCATTAAGTTTCAAATCTATAGCAAAAAGCGCGGGCTATTGGATGCGGGAAAATTTCGCCTCTACACTGAATTCCCAACCGGTCTATTTGTTGCCTGGACATGGGTAGATCTGTCCATGAGCTGTCTTGTTTACCCGGCACCGGACAAACACACTGACACCAGTGTGTTCGATATCAGTGAAAGTGGTGACATTGATCTTTCAGGAAAAGGCATGGAAAATTTCAGCCACCTGAGAAAATATCAACAAGGCGATAATATCAGCCGTATATCGTGGAAGACGGCAGCAAAGAATAATGAATTATATAGTAAAGAGTTTGTCGGTTCGAAACCAGTAAACCACTGGATTAACTGGGATGATATCGTGGCTCGTGATGATGAGCATCGTTTGTCGATAATGACGACGCTGATCATCCAGGCAGAAAAAAATCAGCAGCATTACGGATTAAATATTCCAGATAAACAGATCCAGCCTGATAGCGGTCACAAACATTTTCATCAATGTCTTACAGCATTGGCGCTACATTAATCAAGCCACCAATCATATGTTTCCTAAATGAAAAACTTACCCAGACAACCTGATAGCAATATATTATTTTCGCTATTAGCCGGCGTTCATCTGAGCGCCATGCCTCTATATACCGGCATGCCTGTCTCTGTCATTTTTCTTTTGCTAATACTTAGCATCTGGCAACTTACTATAATAAAAAATAATAAAAAGAATCCTGGAAAGATAGTTCAGTTGCTTATCATCGCAACTTCGTTAGCAATCATACTGTATGCCTACGGTCACGTCTTTGGGCAATCCTCCGGGATTGCGCTGATAACATTGATGACGATCTTGAAGTTATTTGAAATCAAAGCCATCCGCGACTGCTACATTGTCATCTTTAGCTCGATGTTCATCATCGCCAGCAATTTTTTCGTTTCACAATCTATCTGGCTGATCCTTTATGTCTTTTTAGTCCTGATTTTTTTATTTTCCATACTCATCACTCTGAGCGACAGGCTTGCTTCAATGACATGGAAGCCCCGTCTAAAAATGTCATCACAGATCATCGGATATGCCTCACCTATGATGCTGGTCCTGTTCGTCTTGTTTCCGAGGATTCCGGGGCCTTTATGGGGACTGCCTGATGATGCTTTTAGTAGTCATACCGGTCTAAGTGAGGAGATGTCGCCAGGCAGTATCAATCGATTAATCAGCTCATCCGCAATCGCTTTTCGTGTTCGATTCGATGGTGATATACCTGCTCATAAGCAACGATATTGGCGCGGAGCAGTATTATCTTTATACGATGGAAAAACATGGCGGCGAAATGATGCATCAAACAAAGCCTTACATAACATCACATATAGCGACGACAAAACAAAAAGTATACAGTACCGTATCACACTGGAGCCAACGAATTTGAACTGGCTGCTCAGCCTCGAGTACCCGCTCTCTTACGACCATGCATACCGCTTCTCTCGTGAAGCCATGTTATTAACCGACAGTAAGATCAACAACGTCATCAACTACAGCCTCACTTCGCAGACAACTGCGACTAATGAAGCATTGTTTATCCAGGAGAGTCATAAAAATCGACTGCTTCCGACTGATCTTAACCCGCAGACATTAAATTTTGCCAGCACATTATTCAATCAATCAGATAATCATCATCAGCGTTACATCAATAATGTCTTGAGCTACTTCAACAGCAACGCTTTCATCTATACCTTAAACCCAGACTTATTGGGTGATAACGCTATGGATGATTTTCTTTTCAGAAGTAAACGTGGCTTTTGTGAACATTACGCCAGCGCTTTTGTTTATCTGATGCGTGCTGCTGGCATACCGGCTCGCGTAGTCATCGGTTATCAGGGAGGAAAAATGAATCCGCTGGATAATTACATGATCGTCCGTCAGTCTGACGCTCACGCCTGGGCTGAAGTCTGGCTTGATGACCACTGGCAACGAGTCGACCCAACGGCTGCAGTCTCGCCTGACCGCGTCGAACAGGGTATTTTAAACGCGGGTCTCGAGCAGAATAAACTGCCGTTATTATTTACGACTAATAACAGCTTTATCAAGAACGCCGCTTTTTTATATGACAGCTTTCAAAATAAATGGAACCAGTGGGTAATAGGATTTGATCAGAAAAAACAAAATGATCTATTGAGGTTACTCGGATTCGAGAACACTGCCCCTTCCAGCCTGATATTTTTACTGATTATATTTTTAACTACCACGGGCTTATTAGTCGCATGGATGCTACTAAAACAAAAGCCCACTAAAACAGATAAGGTGCAGCATTACTATAATCTGTTCTGCCATAAATTAGCTGCCCGTGGTATGCCACGACGCCTCAACGAAGGCCCTAAAGATTTTGAAAATAGAATACTCGGTGAGCTAACACTTTCAGCAACAAATAAATCAGCGATCGTTTTTATATTCAGAGCTTATCGTAATCTACATTACGGCAATCATCATGATTCAAAGCTTGTCGATCAGTACGTCAAATACATAAAAAATTTTAAATTACACAGCGTGTAAAAACCTTAGCTACCAAACACTATAGGCAAATAACTAGTTCACGTTTTCTTCGATAAAATTTCTTAAAAAAGATAATGGCTTAGCACCACTAAAACGCGCCACCTCTTCACCTTTGTTTATCAGTATTATCGTCGGAAAGCCTCTTACTTTATAACGCCCCGCCAGCTTCATATTCTCGCCTTCATCGACTTCGACTTTTGCCAGCAATATTTTCCCCTCATATTCATCGACCAGCTTTTTCAGCACAGGTGCGATGACCAGGCAGGGCGAACACCACTCGGCCCAGAGATCGACAAGGACGGGTTTATCATGTGATGCCTGCATAACCTCTTTTTCAAAATGCTCCAGGTCGACATCGAATATCAATGTTTTACTCATCTTATTTCCACTTATGCTTAGATTTACAATATACCCATTATACAATGTCATCTTCGTTTCACGTTATAATGGCGAGATATTCAAACATTACTGAGATTAGCTATGAGCTCTATCACCATCGAACATCATGTTACCCCGGCAAAACTCGATGTTCTCTATGTCGATGACTGGCCGGTCTGGTCCAAAGAGATCTCTGAATTTAACTGGACCTATGATAAAAAAGAAACCTGTTACATCATCGAGGGCAAGGCTATTATTACGCCTGAAAATGAGGAACCGGTAATCATTCAGGAAGGTGACATGGTTTTTTTCCCGCAAGGCATGAAATGCGTATGGAAAATAATCGAACCTATCGAAAAACACTATATCATCGAATAATATCAGGTAAGCACTATGGAACTTTGGCAACAATTACTGGCTGGCGCAATCGGCCTTTTGGTACTCT
>JBFFVI010000143.1:0-5535 GCA_041570895.1 Gammaproteobacteria bacterium | reverse complement strand
TCTGCCCCCTATTGTTTAAGTCTGTATAAATGATTTCATTTGTCACCGACCCTTTGATACCCCATTTTTCATCCTTGAATATGGTTATCAATTTCAACAGTATATCTGAATCTGTTTGTTAGATAGAGTTTTTACTCTGACCCCAAATATTCCCCAAATATTCAGGTAATTAATAAGCTATTTTTTCCTGGCCAAATAAATTGTATGACGACTACCTTTACCTTTATGTGCCCTAACGGTTTTAGCTTCTACCTTAAAACGAGCTTTTTTCAGTTGCTGGGTGAATCCTGGATCATGCCAGGCAGACCATATAGCTAACACGCCACCAGGATGAAGTACTTGTCGTATTGCCTGTAAACTTTCGCTTGAATATAGTTTGTTATTGTCGGCTTGCGTAAAACCCTCGGGGCCGTTATCAACATCTAATAAAACAACGTCATAAGTGGCTTGCTTTGTTTTGAAAAGTTCAGACACATCGCCCAGGTGTACCTGAACCCTGTTATCATCAAGCGGCCTGCCTGCACATTCGCCCAATGGGCCTTTATTCCATTCAATAACTTCGGCTACCAGTTCAGCAACAACCACCTGAGAACTTTTTGATGTTGCCTTGAGTGCTGCGGCCAGAGTGAAGCCCATCCCCAGGCCTCCGACTAACACCTTAGTATTCTCCATGCCTTGAATATGCGCGCAACCTAACTCAGCCAGAGCTAGCTCAGAACAATGCATTCGAGAGTTCATTAACTCTCCACGCACACCTTTTAGATGAATAGAAAAATCATTCTCGCGCTGAGTTAGTCTCAGTTCACCACCGTTATTGGGAATGTTGGCTGTGCCTAATAATGTAGAGGGGATCATAATTTTTTAATTCAAGATTAGCATTTTAATGTTTTATCTCATGCCCTTTCGAATCGCCAAAATGATGCACCTCTCCTTCCAGGTAGTCATCATAAACAATTTCTTTCTCTGACAGACAACTCAAAAAATCTTTAACAGATGCCCAGCTACACAACACTTCCCGCTCGTCATTGAGCGCGACGATCTCACCCGTGGTTCCATTAAGACAAAACAGATCATGCCAGTCACCGTAGAACGGTATTAGCTCTTTGTCTACTTCCCACTCATGCCTTAGCTTCAAGCCTTCCTGGATTTCCTGCCACGTCCAGAATGGCATGGCGAGGGCTTCCAGTTCTACATTGAAATAGATCGAGGAATATTTATGATTCAATATTTCGACTTCTTTCAGAAATTTTTCGTATTCTTTCATTGTTTTTATATTTTCTGTCATTTCGAGACACGAAGCAATCTCATGTAGACGATACAGCAGCTAAACTAGATTGCCACGCTATCACTCGCAATAACAGTGCTCTTCTTCTGGCCGAGATTATGCTAAAAATAATAACCGACACCGGCAAATAGCTGAATGATTTTATTATCTTCGGCCAGCGGACTATTGCTGACTTCAGTATCATAAAAATATGATCGGGTACCGGCGAATACCCCCCAGTCACCAACAGGGTAAGTGGCGATCAGTTCGATCTCAGCACCTAAGGCATTACCAGGCTTATATGCAGGTGTGCCGTAGTAATAGTTAACCAGATCTTTATCCTGGTACTGGATTACGAAAGCGGATAAAAGCCGAACTGGTCCGATCGAATCATGCCGATAGAACTGCAGGTCCCATTCATGACTATCATGCGCGTTCGACACATCTTGCATTAGTGCCAGGCGGGTGAAAAATCCGGCAGGTAAACGCATGCCAACCTGCGCACCGAGTTCGATCGCCTGGTCCCTGTCTCCCAGGCTGGCATAGGCAGGGTTATCCTCGGCATTCCTGAACTGATGCGTTCGCAGCTGACCGACGACCGATGCAAAAAAACGCCCATCGCGATAAAAAGTGACGCCGGCACGATTGGCTTCGATGAACACCGGCCCGTACCCGCCGAAGATAAAGGGAGCGAGACCAGTGGTACTTTCAGTATCTATATAATTCAGATTACGGTTGACGACACCGACACCCCACAGACCATAAGCAGGTTCAGTCAGGCTGTTAGCAGTCGCTAAATTTGTCGTAATAATTAAAAATGAAAATGAGGCTGTTACTGTTTTTATCAATTTCATATTATGCACATCGTCGTCAGAGTTCAACAATCGACAGCTCTCGTGCAAATAAGTTTAATAATGTTGGTGTGTTTAATCGGGGCAGATGGAACTTACTTCACTTTTGAACACAGCTTGAAGGTCCGCAAGACAAGTAGCTCTATCGATAATACTCAAACAAACATCTAGAACTCTTAACCATACTCCATATACAAGGCGTAACTCATAAAGCCCAAGAATAAAACCATGACAACAACAAAAGCCATCGCTTTACGTAAACGCTGACGACGGATATACGAATCAATAACCTGATTTCTTTTACTCATATAACAGTTGTTACCAATCTTCTATAACTCTATTAATGGAGAATTTAACCCCCAATATTTTATAAATGGAATAAGTTTCATCTGACCCAACTTATCATATTCAGGGTAGCGACAGAACCCGGCACTCACATGTTTCCACTTCAAAAGTATATGTCGGCCAGAACAGGTTGAGGCTTGTAGCATCCATCGTGTGTTCACCCGCAGGCACGCCGAAGGTGATTACGCCAGCAGAACCATCGGTATTACAAGTAGGCGCCTCATCTGGGTAATGAGAAGTCAGGCTGCCGACAGCACGTCCGTCGATCCGCACATCGATACCTACCTGTGCCTTACCATTGGTCGTGTAGATCGTTACAACTGCCGTGTTATCTGAATTACACGACTGCATCCTGGCCTCGGCAGAATCATCGGACTGGCCAACCATCTCCATAGCCCGTTCATCCAGCATTTTACTGATATCTTTTGGCTCGACTGCCTGAGCCTGGGAAATAGAAAAAAGATAAACAACCGCAAACGTATAGAGCGTGCTTTTATTAATCATGACTATCACCATCACGAGTGAGAAAAACAGAATAATTTATGAACAATTATCCATAACTAATAGCAAAGAATAGCTAAAAATCAAAAATGAAAATTAAACAAGAGACGCGTCTAAAAGGGGTCGCCTTTAATACGATGGCCTATTCAAACAGGGCCTGCTCCATCTCAAGATAAATAAAATTGGCATTGGCCCTGTGATTCTCTTCATACAGGTAGGCGCCTTTCCAGTCACTAAACCCAACGTCCCGTACGGCGTCATAAATTTCCACACCCTCATCAACGGCCTTCGCCATAGCATCACGCAGGCGTTGTACATAATCGCGCGTTTTACTCACCATAGGGAAAGGCGCTGTCTGTGGGCTGCCGTGCCCCGGAACCATAAGTTTCCCGGTAGAAAAATTATCGATCAGCCAGTCCAGGCCAAGGATGATCTGTTTACTATGGCCATCACCCAGGAAAGTCGTCCGCTGATTAAATGCCAGGTCCGATACCCAGACCACGTCATGATTCATCTGATGGACGACCAGGTCACCATGGGAATGGTGCTTGCCGGTATTGTAAATATCAAACATGGCATCACCCAGTTCTATGCGATAACTGGTAAAGGTTTCAGCATCGATGTAGTTATCTGCAGCCACGGGTTTGAAACCCTGCATATCTTCCGGCAACACATCGCGACGGTACTGAACCGAGCTATCCAGCGTCTCTGACAGGTTGTACTGAAGAGTGCCCTTGTGCGCAATGACTGTCACACCATCGATGCTGGCAAACGCTTCTGCGCCATAAGAATGATCAGGATGATTATGAGTAACGATCAGGTAACGGATCGGCTTATCTGTAAGGGAACGTATAGTAGCAATAACACGGCGTCCCAGCTTCGGCGTACCGAGAGCATCGATCACCACCACGCCTTCGCTGGTCACGACGAATCCCGCGTTACCGTTAAAACCACGATTATCCTTATCCAGTATCGAGATACTGCCAAGAAACATATAAGTATCGCTGGCAATTTTGTAAACCGGTAAAGGTCTGTCAGCTGAGGCTTTCGGATTAATCTTTATACTGGGCACCTGATCACTATTGATCACGTTTTCTGGCAATCCCCAGTCACCAGGTAGATATTGAGGGTTGGCAATCTGACCGTACTGCTGCGCCCAGGCAGGGAAAACCAACAATAGCAGATGCAATACCACCACTGACAATAATACTTGTTTCAGAATATTAAATGTTCCAGCTACAGGCATGGCTGATCCTCATAAACCCTTAATCTAAAGTTTAATGAAGAGGAAAAGAACATAACCATATAATTTAAAGGGAAGTAATGAAATCAAATGGGGCCAGAGAGGGTTAAAGTGGCTGCCTGTACTTGAGTATCAATCGAGTCTGACCCCATTGATTTGTCAATTAATTCTCATTTGTCACCGACCCCTTTAATTTTCAGGCGATGGTCGCTAAGATTAGACCCGCTGCATTTGACGTAGGAGACTGCACGACGATGGTTAAAAAAATCGCGGTAAGCGCCGCATCCCTCATAGTACTGGCTGTACTGGGCTACCTTTTGATAATGGGTGCCGGAAAACCCATTAGTACCGATCTTTCTATTATTGGCCAGGGCAAGCCTGTACTGGTTTTGGCCTATGAAAACTTTTCGCCTGATGGCGGAGACGCGCTTAATCGCCTGCGCCATGTCAGAGGCGATTTCGATTCGCGACTTGATTTTGTAGTGGCCGATTTAGGAACGCCACACGGGCGCGCCTTTGCCAATCGTCATCAACTGCACAATGGTCAGGCAGTGTTTCTAAAGCAGAATGGTCAACCACTACGCGTCACCAGCATACCGGCAGACGAGCAGGAGTTGCGTAGTCAACTGGAAGCCAAACTGGCGGCTGTGGAATGAGATGAATTAAAATTTATCTAACAACGAACAAAGGGGAACAAAGAGGACGGAGGGATTATTTTTTAACCACTTTCTAAAATTGATCATTATTTAATCCCTCCGTCCCCTTTAATATGTAAGTGGCCGCAACAGCGGAAAGCCTACGCCGATTTTTAGATGCATAGCTGTGTGCTTGTTTTAAAGAGAACCATAAAGCAATGGCGCTAAAAGAAATCGTCGTCCTACAGACTGCATAACCAAACTGATCGATTCTTTTGCTGATGGCGTCATAAGAAAATGTACATGATTTGTCATCAGCACATAAGCATGAACATCAACATTATACTTACCTATAGCGTCACGCAGACATTCAAGATAAAACTGATAGTCCTGTTCAGCATAAAACGTCGCTTCACGATTATTACCGTGCTGAATGATATGGCAAGGAACACCTGGAAGGTACATCCGTGGCTTTCTTGGCATGACAACTCCTTTGTCATAATTAGTTAGTCTGAGTTTATTTGAAAAGAGGTAATTAAACCAGCCTGTTAATGATTCTCATTTGTCACCGACCCCTTTAATTCGATGTGTTTTTACTTGTATGATGTTCATTGTGTATTATTCCCTAATAGATATTCAGACTGATTAAACCTATCGTGCATAAGAGGCTCGGTCCATGTCAACCACTTCAACCGT
>JBFFVI010000142.1:0-5581 GCA_041570895.1 Gammaproteobacteria bacterium | reverse complement strand
TTGATCAATATTGTTTTTGGCACAGGGCTGTTATCAGGGTAGCGAGGGTTGTTATCAAAGCCAAAAATAACAACACGTAAACCTATGCCAATCTGGGGCGCTGCCAGGCCAGCGCCTTCTTCGGCTGCCATCGTGTCGAACATATCCTGAATTAAATCATCAAGCTGCGGGTTATTGAATTCACTGACCTCGCATGCTACTTGAAATAATCGAGGGTCACCGAGTCTTAGAACAGGTCGTATAGCCATGATTGTTTATAGGTTTATTTGAAAACCGTTAATATGGTAAAATTGTCACTCATTTTAGCTATTTTAATGAAGTAAAGTCTTCATTATATTAATAATTATGCCTACAGCCAGCTTAGAGCAACAATTGTTACGTACCCAAAAAGTCATGAGCGCCCTTGATGAATGGGGTTTGAGTGGTGAGCAGATCCTCGCCGTGCTCGACTTTCCGTCTACTGAGCGTAGTCGCCATCTGGCGAAATACCGTAAAGATACGCCCTTTCCCGATGATGAAAAAGTAAGCTGTCGCGTGAAGATTTTGCTCGGAATTATTGATGCGTTGCGCACTACCTACCCAAGAAATTTGCAGATGGGTGCACGCTGGATGGCTAAACCGCATATTCGTCTGAAAAACCGCTGCCCATTACAGGCTATGCTGGAAGACGGTGAGCTCGGCGTCGTTGCGGTATTGTCTGAATTAGATTGCGCTTATGCCTGGGAACTAAGCGGTTCTAAAATCAATTAACACAAAAGATAAGGCATTAATTACAAAGACACAGAAAACGCAGAGGGAAACCAATAAATCTCCGAGTACTCTGCGGCTCAGTGGTTAAAATCTTTTAAAGATATTCTCTTCGCCTGTTAGCCTGTAATCTGAATATTACCGAAAGGATTATGGGTCTGGATATTCACCACGATAGTTTCTTCCAATGGCAACTCATTAGCGTCAATATGTGGTTTTAATTGTTCGCATATCTGCAAGATAGTAGTCATGCCCTGGCGATTATCATCAGCCTCATCGAGTTGATGAATAGCGTTAATCAGCGAGCTGATAAAGGCCTGAAAACTTTCAGACTGTTGTTGAACATTCAAAACCCTGAACTCGGGTTTAAAGCTCAGGTGCAGTTCACGGCCGCCCGTGTCGTTATCTAATACACCGATATTAAGTGGACCTACTATTTCCATAATTAACCTATAAGTATTTTTATAAACTGTTTTTAATTAAATCGTATGCTTTACGGATTTCCTGAGTTTTTTCTGTGGCCAGTGCGATCATTTCATCAGGCAGACCTTTGGCCACGAGTTTATCAGGATGGTGCTGACTCATTAAGCGGCGGTAAGCCTTTTTTATTTCAGCTTCACTACTGCCTTTATTAACGCCGAGAATCTTATACGCCTGTGTCAGAGTTAATGAATCACGGGCACTGGCTTCGGCAGCGTTTTCCATGTTGAATAAATGTTCGATCTGGACACGAGAAAAACCAAGAATCTCACCGATAGTATAAAGCACCTGTTTTTCACTGGCATCAACTTTGCCATCGGCCAGCGCGGTAGCGATCTGGATTTCAACAAACATCTGGATCAGGTTGCGTCTGCCATGACATTCTTTTTTGAATTGACGTAATACGTCTTCCAGTGGGAAATCGGCGGTTTTTCCCTGTTCAAAAAATTTGATTGCGGCCTGGCGTTGCTGTGCAGACAGCTGCATCTGCGCCATGATGTTTTTTGCCGATGCAATTTCCTGAGGGCTGACGTGACCATCTGCCTTTGCCACGTGGCCCATGACAGAAAACGTGGTAGTGAAAAATGCAGCCTGCACACGTTCCTGGTTGCCAGCGTCAAACTGGTCGCCCATTTTGATGCCGCGATCAAGATTGCCGCCGAGGGCCGCACCTATGATGGCGCCTAATGGTCCGCCAAAGACATAGCCTAAAGTACCGCCGATAAATGTACCCCACCAGGCCATTATGTTTTCCTCAATTAATGTTATGAGGTGATTTTAACATTTAAAACAGAAGCGTAACCACAGATTAGGTCGGGAGTCAGAAAATAGGGGAAAACGCTAGCTTAGCTGTATGTTATCGGCATAACCGAGAGTTTTTTTAAATCTATGACTGTAGTGCGTTTATGTGCAGTGCAAGCTGGTCCAGCATCTGTTCGCTGGTGTCTGTTTCCAGCAGTAGTTGTTTGTGTTTGTTACTGATAGGCAGTAATTCACTAAGGCGATAACAGATATCGGCCATATTATCGAAGTCGACTTTATTTTTATACTGGTATGCGAAGGGGTGATTTAATAGTTGCTGTAAAGTGTCCGCAAGTTCTGAGAATGCTTCAGGTAGCGGGTGTTTGTCGTCCAGTGTTGATTTGAGTGCAGTGGCTTCAGCTAACAACAGACCATCGTCTCTAACGGCGCTATTCGATAGATGAACGCGATATCTTGCTTCTATGCTGATACCGAGTAAGCCGTTGGGCAGTGCTTCCCAGTCGACTATTTCAACATAACAGCCGGTGCTGTAGATCTGTGGAGCGGCGCCAACTTCTTTGCCTTCACTGATCAGGACAATGACAAATCCTGTTTGCTGTTTCATGCAATCTTTAATTAAATTTAAATAACGCTGCTCGAAAATTTGCAGTGGCAGAATGCTGCCAGGAAAAATTACGGTATTTAAAGGGAACAAAGCATGTTTCATGTGTATATTATGCCTTAAGACTGGCATTTTATTATAAGCAAAATACTATGGTTATGCGCCCATCTAAATTCAAGCATCAATCGGTTCGTGACCTGGCCTGGGCGGTTTCCAGTCCGCCGCTTTTGTCTCGGGTATCGAGTGTCTGTGTCTGGCCAGATGGTCAATGGTATCGGCAGCTCTATGCAGAAGCACAGTCCTGGTTAACGTTGGTCGATGCAGATCCCGCTGAACTTGATGAAATGCTCGCACAACAGAAAGATAAGCGTCTGGGAAAATATTTTGAAACCTTGTGGCTGTACTGGCTTAAGCATAATGGGCGTTACCAGATTATTGCCAATAATCTTCAGATAATTATTGATGGGAGAACGCTGGGGGAGATCGACTTCATAGTCTTTGATAAAATAACCAAACGGACTATGCACTGGGAGATGGCTATTAAATTTTATTTAGGTATGGGTGATACACGTGAGATGTGTAACTGGCATGGGCCTAACCTACGTGATCGGCTGGATATTAAAGTGCAGCATTTGTTGCATCGGCAAAGCATGATCAGTAAAGATAAGCAGGTAAAACAGTGGTTAAATCAGCAGGGTATAGTGATTGATCAATGTGCGGTTATTTTAAAGGGGCGTTTGTATTATCCATGGCAACACTATCACCAGGGGAGAGATAAAAGTGGTTTTTTGCCGGCTGTATCGCCGGCGTTATGTTCTAATGAGTTATTGTATGGCTGGTGGTTTCATGAGAGTAAATTTGATCAGGAATTTGACGCTGAGCAATGTTTTTTACCACTGATAAATAAAGGCTGGATGGAAAGTATTTCGACAGATAGTATAAAAGAATGTTGTCATAAATACGCCTTGTTTGAGACAGTATCTAATAATCTGATACGTTATCCATTGCAGGTTCAGCTCTGTAAGCCTTGTCACAGCTGGGATAGAGTCTTTATTGTCAACGAGGGCTGGGGTGCAATTGAATCATGACAAAATTGCAGGTCATGTCTTACTTTTTTAAATAGATTGGTTATAATACGTACATGAATAGTTTAAATATTACTTTCCCCCTGGAGCGTAGCGAAGTCATAAATATGCTGCAGCATTTTAAGATTTCACCGACGCGCCAGCGTGTCGAGATTGCAGAATTTTTATTTCAGCGTCCTCAGCATCTATCTGCAGAGAAAATTCTGGACGGTGTAACCAGCGAGGGTAAACGTGTATCTCGTGCTACGGTTTATAACACCATGGGTTTGTTTTCCAGTAAGGGTGTAGTGCGTGAGATATTGATCGATAGAGAACGTGTGTTCTATGATTCCAATACCCAGGTGCATCAACATCTATATAATGTCGATACTGGTGAGCTGACGGATATATATGATGCTGAAATTGATATGGTTAGTGCTCCAGAACTTCCTGAAGGCTTAAAGATTGTCGATACAGATATCGTCTTTAAAGTGACTTCTAGATAGTTGAAATTTCTCTCCTGTCCTGTTTTGATTGCTGGATTTAGCAGTTTTACCTGAAAGAAAAGCCTGCTCACATGCATATGTGAGCAGGCTTTTTTATGTCCATGGATGGACGGTATGACACAAGGAGCCAGGGATGGTGGTGTGTCGATGTCCATGGCTGTCGCCTTAATTTAAATCTCCAGCTAAAGAGTCGCGCAGGTTGCTGGCAAGCGGACTGATGGTGTATCGGTAGTTCTCATGGTCGACACCGGCTGATATCGCTGCGCCTGATTTTACTGCCGCAATCATCTCTTTATTCAGCTCGAAGCGCATGAAATGAACAGCAGAGGTTTTTTCTGCATTATCACGTTCCAGGTCTTCATCGGCAATCGCATAAACTTTTTCAAACCCTTCGACCTGAATCCAGATCAGATCCTCGATACCGATCAGCCGGGCGAGCTGTTTCTGACGTTCTTCGACGTCTGGATACTGGATTAACATGGTGGCTTTCCAGTTAGTGCCGTCAGGAATCAAGGTGTTATAGACCGTGAGCTCTTCTTCGATACCTTCGGCATCAAATATTTTTTCGGCTTTCAGCATCTCCTGAATCTGATATTGCATGATCAGCTGGTCTTCAAATGACAGTAGCAGGTTGTCGCCGAGTTCCAGTCGGCGATCCTCTTTATGCGCCATAACTTTTTTGCGGTAGTCATCACGCATTTCAGAGTATTGTTCCAGACTGTAGAGGTCTTCGCGTTTTAGTTTGGCCATAGGAGTTGCCTTGTAATCAGTGTTTAATATATATCGGGTTAAATATCGTAAGCTTTACGAACCAGGGAAATCGGGTGGACAGGTTTGCTGCCATCTGCCAGGCCGGCCTCGATATGATGTCCCGCCATAGCACAGTCGCTGGTGTAGACGTCTGCTTCGTTTTGTTTGACCTTGTTGACCACCGGTTTGCAGATTTTCATCGCGGTGTCATGAAATTCGCTTTTGAAGGTATAAGTGCCGTCATGACCTGAACAGCGTTCGATCGGAAGCACTTCGGTGTCTGGAATCAGCTCCAGAACCTCGCGGGTTTTCATGCCGATACGTTGTACCCGTAGATGGCAGGCAACATGGTATGAGATCTTGCCCAGAGAGGTTTTAAATGCTGTGTTGAGCTTTTCAGCTTTGTTCCTCAGCATGAGGTATTCAAAGGGGTCGAACATGGCCTTTTGTACCTTGATGACGTCGGCATCATCAGGGAACATCAATGGTAGTTCCTGCTTAAACATGAGGGTGCATGATGGTACCGGTGTGACGATGTCCCAGCCATCATCGACCAGTTTGGCGAGAATTTTTATGTTGTTTTCTTTGGCTTTAGTGACGGCGTCCAGGTCACCAAGCTCGAGTTTAGGCATACCGCAACATTGGGTGTTCTGTACCAGCTGAACCTGTAG
>JBFFVI010000141.1:0-5589 GCA_041570895.1 Gammaproteobacteria bacterium | reverse complement strand
CGCGTGCTGATAATGACAGATCAGGTACTGCTGTACCAAACGCATTTTTCGCGTAATCAGTGGTCATCGATACTTTCATCAACTCACCGATCTTGGTTGGGTCGCCTTTTTTGCCACGAGTATGGATCAATATTTCACGGACATCTTCTTCAGACATTTCCAGGTCTTTAGCGATACGATTAAAACGCATAAACGAAGCCGCGTGACAGCTGTAACAATAATCACCAAAAGCTTTTGCACCGCGGCGCAATGACTCTTTATCGTTTATATCAATCGGCGCCTCGAGCAGTGCCGCACCGCCAGCTGCTGTTGCCAGCGCAGGCATCAGCATGACCGCAGCGGCCATAAATAAAGTAATTAGCTTGATTTTCATGATGTCACCCTATCTGGAACAGGCTTGGTGCTTTCGTTTTTAGACGTGACATAGAGCACAGCAAAGAAAGCAAAATATAAGAAAGAGAACAGACGAGACAAGAAAGTGATCGTCTCATTCACAGGTTGCATAGCTAACCAGCCCAGTACTACAAAACTGACGCAGAACACGATCAGGTTAGCTTTATAGATACCTGAACGGTAACGGATCGATTTAACCTTGCAGCGATCGATCCATGGCAGGAAGAACAACACCACGATCGCACCACCCATGGCGCCAACACCTAACAACTTATCAGGTACCGCACGCAGGATCGCGTAGAAAGGTGTGAAATACCAGACCGGCGCAATATGCTCAGGCGTCTTCAGTGCGTCAGCAGCAATAAAGTTTGCATGCTCTAACATGTAACCACCACCGTCAGGAAGATAGAACAAAACAATACTGAAGAAGAACAGGAATACCACAATACCCAGGGTATCTTTAACGCTGTAGTATGGATGGAAAGGAATGCCGTCTAATGGAATGCCATTGGCATCTTTAGTTTTCTTAATCTCAACACCGTCTGGATTGTTTGAACCCACTTCATGCAAAGCAAGAATATGGGCAACAACAAGGAACACCAGTACGAATGGCAAAGCAATAACGTGAAGCGCAAAGAAGCGATTCAAGGTTGCATCACCGATGACGAAATCACCACGGATCCATAGAGTAAGGTCATCACCGATAACAGGAATGGCACTGAATAGTGAAATAATAACCTGCGCACCCCAGTAAGACATCTGACCCCATGGTAATAAATAACCCATGAAAGCTTCAGCCATCAGTGCCAGGTAGATAAACATACCAAACAGCCAGATCAATTCACGCGGTTTTTTGTAAGAACCATACATCAGGCCACGTAACATGTGCAGGTAAACCACAACGAAGAACGCGGTAGCACCCGTTGAATGAATATAACGGATCAACCAGCCATAAGGCACATCACGCATGATGTATTCGACAGATGCAAATGCTAATGCGGCATCAGGTTTGTAATGCATGGTCAGGAAAATACCTGAGACAATCTGGATAACCAGTACTACTAACGCTAATACACCAAATATATACCAGAAATTGAAGTTTTTGGGCGCGTAGTATTGGCCCATATGCTCGTTCCACATTTTTGTCAGTGGAAAACGATCATCTATCCATCCGAGTAGATTACCCATTATGCAGCCCCTCCATCAACACCAACAATGATGACGTTGTCACTTAAATATTTATGCGGTGGTACTACCAGGTTTGTTGGTGCAGGCACGCCCTGGTATACACGACCAGCAAGGTCAAATTTAGAACTGTGACAAGGACAGAAAAATCCGCCTAACCAGTCAGCACCCAGATCAGCAGCTGCGATGTCTGGACGGAACGTTGGAGAACAACCAAGATGCGTACAGATACCAACCAGCACCAGGATTTCTGGTTTGATCGAGCGATTAGCATTTTGTGCATAACCTGGTTGCTGATCAACATTTTCCGATGCTGGATCACGAAGACCTGGATCAAGCGTAGTCAAGTCAGCAAGTGTTTTTTCAGTACGCTTAACAATCCAGACCGGCTTACTCTGCCACTCAACGATCATCAGGCGCCCTGCTTCCAGCTTGCTGACATCAACTTCTACGGGCGCACCCGCATTTTTCGCTCTTTCGCTCGGCATCCATGAGGACAAAAATGGAACGGCTACAAAACCGGCACCTACTGCTGCCACCACCGAAGTGGAAGCGACCAGAAAACGGCGTCGACCTGTATCTACATTGTCAGTAGACATATTGGATATCTCCAAATATTAAATAAAAATTCGATTTGCTAATTAGTGGGAAAAAATCGAAAAATAGTGTTTCAATTAGCACCAGTAATTCAGTGCAACCTCTTTTTCGTGCATAATCACCCTGCTAGTTGAAAAACGTGAGTAAGATAAATACACGCGTAAAACAGGGGCATACTGGTTGCAAACGGCGCATAGGATAGCGTAAGTTAGCTTTTTAGCCAAGTTTAATATAACAAAATCAACAAAAACAAAGAGATATAACGTACTCATGCAGAAGCAAAATCACTCTTTAGTGTATTTTTTCGCCTGGTTGATCATTGGCGCCTTTTTAGGGCTGATTATTTTGCTCTACCGGGGCGATATTAATATTGGTATCAAGCAGCCAAATGATGGCAATGATACGTTGCCAGCAACGGCTAATTCGACTCAATACAAACACAGAGGATTTGCTGATGCGGTGATGAAGGCGGCACCCGCGGTGGTCAGCATCGAGACCACGATCTGGAAAGAACAGGAACTTACTGCAAAGACAGACGCAGAAACGGTTAAAAGCTTTTTAGGTAAAAACTCACCGCATCGACCAAAACGTCAGGCTGAAAAAGGTGCAGGTTCCGGAGTTATTATTCGCAGCACCGGTTACATATTGACCAATTACCATGTAGTCGCAAATCGCGATGAGATCAGTGTTCGATTACATGATGGCAGATCAACTAACGCTGAACTTATCGGCTCTGATCCAGAAACGGATCTTGCTGTATTAAAAGTAAACGTCGAAAACTTACCCACGCTAACAGCCGCAGATATGAAGAAACTTCGAGTCGGTGATATCGTACTGGCTATCGGCGACCCCTTCTCCATCGGTCAGACCGTCACCCAGGGCATCATCAGTGCGACAGGTAGAACCAGTGTCACGCAGAATACCTATGAGAACTTTATTCAGACCGATGCTGCAATCAATCCCGGTAATTCCGGGGGCGCACTCGTTAACACCAATGGAGAGATCGTTGGCATCAACTCAAATATCTATTCGAATACAGGAAACTTTCAGGGTATCAGTTTCGCTATACCGATCGATCTGGCAAAGCAGGTAGCTGAGCAGATCATTCAGCATGGTTTTGTAATCAGAGGCTGGCTAGGTGTCGAGGGACAGGAAGTAACCGCCGAAATATTACAATCACTCGAGCTTGATCCAGTAAACGGGATATTGATTACCGATATCGATAAAAACGGGCCCGGTGATCTCGCTGGCTTGAAAAACGGAGACATTATTACACGAATCAATCAGCAGGAAATTATCGACACCAATGACATTTTAAACCTGATCGCAGCGGGAAGACCTGGAGATGAATTTGTGGTCGAAGGCATCAGGCAACGCCAGAGTTTTACGACAAAAGCAATCCTTGGACAGAGGCCCTTGATGAGCCGCTAGCGGCTCATCAAGGGCAATGAAAAATGAAAAACGAGAAATACCTACTCAAATCAGGCATGTCATTCTGAACGATAGTGAAGGATCTTAACGATTAAATGCTGCAGCCAGATTTAAGATTCTTCACGGCTATTCAAATAATATAACGGATAAATTATTCACTTTTCATTGCTGCTACAAGTGCAGTCAAAAATGTCTTGTTTTCCTCAGCAGTGCCTACGGTCACCCGCAAACAGTTCTTAAGCAAGCCAGCGTCAGCTTTCATGTTTTTTATCAATACGCCCGCTTGTTTGACACTATCAAAAACATCATTAGCGCTTCTATTTTTATCACCACCTAACACCCGGAAAAGAATAAAATTTGCCTGGCTTGGGAAAACTTCCAGCCCGCTTATTGCATTCATAGCTTTCGATAACAGCTCTCGCTCATCACGTATTTTTTTTGCCTGGCGATCTAACTCATCGATGTTATCTAAAACAAACTCGGCAGCTATCTGTGTTAATACGTTTATATTATAAGGTAAACGGATCTTATCAATTTCATTAATAACCTCCGGGTATCCGCATAGAAGGCCTAAACGCAATCCTGCCAAACCCATTTTTGAAACAGTACGCATAACCAGCAGATTGTCCCACTCGGTTAACCGGGACATAAAGCTTGTCTGCGCAAATGGGTGGTAGGCCTCATCGAGCACGACCATGCCAGGAGCTAATGAGATAATTTCCTCAATATCTTTTTCGTTGTAACAGTTTGCTGAGGGATTATTGGGATAAGCGATAAATATAACTGCCGGCTGACGCTGCTTTATTGCCCGTCGCGTAGCCTCCATATCTAGTGAAAAATCGTCAGCTAATGGCACACCAACATAATCGATGCCAACGAAGTCAGCTATCATCTTGTACATGACAAAGCCGGGATCAAATGACATCAGACATACATCCTTATTGTCATGGTCGGCAATCGCCATTGCCAGCATCTGGATCAATTCATCAGAGCCATTACCCAGTACGATGGACTTGCCTTCAGGCACCTGCATCACCTGCATTAATTTTTTACGCAGAGAACTTGCTGACGGGTCAGGATAGCGATTGAGCTCCGCTTCGCTCAATTTGACCTGCAATCGAGCTGTTAAGCCCGCAGATAACTTATAAGGGTTTTCCATAGCGTCCAGCTTGATTAAACCACTGGCATCAGCCACCTGATAAGCGGATATTTTTTTTATAATCGGACGAATCCAGCGTAGTGATTTTTCTGACACGATTTTCTCGGATGATTACTTATCAGGCATTATACGTCGTTGTCGAGAAAGAATAAAAACATAGCTGTATAAACGGTTTAAAAAATTCAAAAAAATTTCCGGGGCAGTCTTGAAAACCAATAAAGCAACCCTAAGTTGAGTAATAACAACAGACAAACACAGTTTAGGAGATCCTATATTATGAGCTTAGTTAGATACAATAACCCATGGAATCTATTAAATTCTTTACAGCGTGAATTATATAATCCGGAGCATGCTCATCTCGCTGATGATGACGCCTCGGCAGCAACAGCAAGCTGGGTACCCTCAGTCGACATTAGCGAAAATGCTAAAGCATTTACTTTACTCGCTGATATACCCGGCGTTGACCCAAAAAACATCGAGATATCGATGGAGAAAGGCGTACTGACCATAAAAGGGGAACGCAGTTCCGAGAACGTTGAAGAAGGTGAAAACTACCGTCGAGTTGAACGCCAGAGTGGGCAATTCTATCGTCGCTTTACTCTACCGGATAGCGCTGACGCCGATAAAATTGAAGCCAAATCAGAGCATGGTGTTTTAACAGTCACTATCCCAAAACAGGAGGTTGCTGTCTCACGCCGCATAGAAGTGAAACATTGATTACCTCATATCTAATAAAAAGCCCGCAGATACTGCGGGCTTTTTATTTACATAAATAAACAGTTACATTTATTGCATAAGATCTGTTTTATCAGTTTCGCCAACCT
>JBFFVI010000140.1:0-5630 GCA_041570895.1 Gammaproteobacteria bacterium | reverse complement strand
TGGAAAATAATCGAACCTATCGAAAAACACTATATCATCGAATAATATCAGGTAAGCACTATGGAACTTTGGCAACAATTACTGGCTGGCGCAATCGGCCTTTTAGTACTCTTCTGGTTTTTCCCTGGCATCAAAGCCACCATGGAAAAAAGCAAAAATGCGGAAGAAAAACACTGGGGCACCCTGGCACTACTTGCACTTGTATTGATCGGTTTCGTTTTACTGATGATCTACTCGGTACAATAATCTACCGCTACCCCATCAAGAGATTGAAGCAATGAAAGTAGCTAGCCGGCACGGTTAGGCCCTGGTATTCCAGGTCCACATCTTTCGCTTCTGCTCGCAGGTATCGCTCAGAGAGATTAAACGAGCTGTGCAGATCCTTTATCCAGTTATATCCCAGGATAATTTCGTAGTCGCATCCAGTCTGTAGGTATTCTTACCGAAAAACACGTCGTCAGAGACAACATTAAAGTTCGAGGATTCTAAAACAGGCAAGCCTTCTGGCGGTGTTGTTGAAGAAAAATTATCCCCTGCTTCAGTCTTGTAGGTGGCGTAAACAATGTGTTTTTTAACCACCACCCAGCCCAGGTTGATGCAAAACGAAATATTCTATCTATCAAAGATACTGCTTTCTGCGTCTCTATTTCTATAAGAAACACCAGGGCACACAGATTAATCCATTTATTTGTAGCTATTAGCCTTAGTGAATGAAGCGCTTACGATTAACTCACTGACAATTAATTTACTTGCTGCCAGCTG
This sequence comes from Gammaproteobacteria bacterium, assembly GCA_041570895.1. Taxonomy (GTDB): domain Bacteria; phylum Pseudomonadota; class Gammaproteobacteria; order SZUA-229; family SZUA-229. The sequence goes on along the minus strand of JBFFVI010000140.1, from coordinate 4,868 downwards.
ATCCAGTCTGAATGATTTTCAGCAACATGAAATAATGCGGCGATGACATGTCGATCATACCGGGTGTCCGCTTCCGAGATTAAGATATCTAACACTTCTTTAACTGGTTTACCGGAGCGATAAGCTCTCGAACTGGTCATCGCCACAAAAGCATTGGCGACAGATAAGATACGTGACTCCTGATGGATATCATCGCCGGAGAGCCCTTTAGGGTAACCGCTACCATCAAGACATTCATTTTTCTGTTGCACGAACTCGATTACCGGACCATCGAACTCTAGATCCTTCAAGATCTCAACACTGTAGTTAATATTTTCCCTTAATAACAACTCTTCCTGTTCTGTTAATGGGTCCATATTTGTCAGCATTTCTGCTGGTATATACAACTTGCCAATGTTGGCTAACAAAGCCGCCATCGATAAGGCATCCACTCGCGTCCTCGGCAAGCCCATGGCACCCGCAATCGCTACTGCTACTTCTCTTGTCCGTTCAGAATGATGTTCGCAATACGGATCATGTTTATCGATGACGTGAGCCAGTGTTGAGATGATTCCATCCATCAAACGATTATGCCTCCCCTGCACGTCTTTTAATCTTGTGATGTCGTGCATGACGTAAAGATGCGACTGTTTATAATCGGCATGATTTAACGCAACGATAGATACGTGATAATCATGGCGTTTTTTATTGAACTCAAGCCGCATTTCTTTATTGCGGACCTCGCCCTCGTCATCGCCCGGTTTCAAATCCAGCAACTGCTCCGTTATGTCATTATTGAAAATATGATTCAGCGCTTTACCGCGTATATCAACGTTATCTATATTAAACGACTTTGCTAGCGCATCATTGATGAAAACCAGTTTGTCCCGGTGATCGAGCAAAAACATGTGGTCATTAATGCTGTCTCCAACTGCATTCAACAACGCTGCCCGCGCCTCAAGCCTGCTTTTTGCTTTTTGTAGACGCAGGCTGGTAGCATGGCGCCAAATCGCGATAAAGCTGATCGCAACAATAAAAACAGCCAGTAAAAACACAGTCAACAAAAAGTTCTGATGCGCCGTTGATTCGGCTAAAGCCTCAGCGACATCGATTTTTTGCACCAGCACCATTTTTGAATTACGTATTACTCTGGCCGTCGCCAGAACATCTACACCTCGGTAATCAGGCATGCTTACAAATGAGCCCGCGTCTTTTGCAACACTCACTTCGGCGATCATCGCTTGCGCGCGTTTATGAAAAACCTCATAGCCCTGTTTCAACGGGCTTATATAATTGATGCTGCTATCATCCAGCGCAACCAGCAAACTTTCTTCTGACTCGGTGGTCACCCAGTTCTTCAACAGTAATTTATACAAATTATTTTCAGGGTTGATAACCGCCACAACGGCCGCTCTTATATCATTCAAGCTTAACGCTTGCACCGAGCTAACCGGCACTACGATAATAAGTCTGGGCTGCTTGGTGCCGATGTCATAGATATTAGAAATATATGTCATCTGCGTCTGCAATACCTGCTGATATGCTTGTGCCACTGCGACATCATTAACCGGGAAATAACGCGTCGCTAACAATGCGCCAGTTTCATTAACGATGGCGATACCATCATTAATTTTATTTTCTTCATTACTTTTTATTACATTGACCGCTGTAAAAACGTCGGCATTATTTGCCGTTGCATTGATCAGGTTTTTTAAATGCTGCAGCTGACCACGACTGGTCTCGTCATCTAAAACATCAACCGAAGTTGATTGACTAACATATAATTGCAACAGTGGATTAGTTGCCAGACTATCAATATTTTGTATCTGCTCACTAAACCAGTTTTCGATCGTGTGCTGCTGCGATTCGGCCATTAAACTCAGACGTGCCTGCCACGCATCGAGATCACGCTGTTTTTCAGTAGCTACATATTCAAAAACCAGCCAGGTACTGCCGCTGATAAATAGTATTAACAGGCCAAAAGCTATAAGTGCAGGTTTATTTTTCAATGACACACCACTCACTCTAAGTAATATGCAGACAAACAATTAATTCGGCACATGCATCCACCAGTTGTTTTCATTGACAGAGTACACCGGAACATAATGGAAAATGTCCACGTGTGAAATCACTTCGTCTATCTGATTGTCCAGTATAAGAATATCATCATTATTTTCTATCGCCATCACTGCGTGCGCAATCCTCAGGTTCGTATCCTGTACCACGACCACACGCATCATGTCGATGTTATAGCCCAGCCATTTCATCGATAACATTTTAATAATGGCATAATCTTCACAGTCTCCATTATTGACTAAAAACTCTTTTGGAGTCGCCCAGTAGTCTGCTACACCATAGTTTTCTATATCAAGAATATACTCTTTCTCATTAGCATATGTATTCACCAGTTTTATCTGCTGCATAACCGGCAATGACCTTATCTTCTTTAGAAAAGCCTGCCATTGTTTCAGGTGGCATTGGTTAAATTGCGTCGATCGGCAACTGCCGGAATCTTTCAGATTCAGTAGATGGCGCTCGATAACTGACAACCACTGCGGGAACAGATTTAGATTTTCCTTCTGAATTTCCTGATAGCCAAATAAGCTGGGGGGCATGGTGTTAACTGACCAGGCATTCGAACTTGTCAGCAAAAAGAGTGTGATGAACAAACATTTTATCTTTTTAACCATTGGTGGGTATAATACGCAACTTGTTATCATCCTGCACGAAATTGTTTACAAATGAACGACATCACATCAAAACTACCCGCCGTAATCTTTATCACTATATTTCTAACACTATCAGGCCTCACTCCAGCACTGGCCGAGGAAGCCCCGGACGTGGAAGCTCTAGATGAGGAAATGACAGACAAGCACGCTCAGGCGGTCTTTGATATCGCAATGGAAGAGCGTGATAGCGGTAAAATATATGATGCCATCGAAAAATTTGAATACATTCTGAGCAGGCGCCCTTCTCTTAACCGTGCCCGACTAGAGCTAGCGGTTAGCTATCATCGAGCCAGTCAATATGACGATGCGATGCGAGAGTTCCAGACAGTGCTTGACGACCCGGAGACACCAGAAAAGGTACGTCTTGCTATATTGGCTTATCTGGGACAGATAGCCAGCGATGAACTCAAACCTAAATCCGAACACAGCTTTTCCTATTACACAAAAGTAGGCGCTTTATATAACAGCAATATAAATTTTGCCCCGTTGAGAGGCAGCGTCAACATACCCGCCGGGCAGGATACAGCCTCTCCTGGACTGGACACCTTTTTAAGTGCATCGCATCGATACAAAGACAATAAGCCGTTTGATACGGATGGTGCAGCAACCCATTTCGAGTGGCTGAGCCAGCTTTCCTGGACAGGAAATAATTACACACGCAACAGTGACTTCAGTTTAAATATCCTTAGTGCCAGCACAGGACCCGCCTTTATATCAGTAGGCAGATGGCGTGGCGCAATAAACCTGCAAGTTGACCAGACCTACTTTGGTGGTTCGACCCTGGGTACGTTTCTCTCGTTAAACCCGTTAGTAACTTTTGACCTGGGTAACTATCAAGGCATTACCGTTGAAGCGTCGTATACTGATAACAATTTCGCCCGTAACGAAGACCAGGGGCGAGATGGTGACAGCTTATTAGCCGGGGCATCATATTCAACATTATTGGGTGGTGTCGATAATGGACTGGAGGCTGGTTTCCGACTGACTGATCAGGACGCCGTAGACCAGCAATTTGGTTTTGATAGCAGCGAAATCTATTTTGGCGGCTTTGCTTCTATCAGCACAAGAAGCAGCGTTTACCTTAACCTTAATTTTGAGCAATTTGATTACAAAGCCGCTGATACCCTGGCCTGTGCACCCGCTCCCTGTATATCAAAAGTAAGAGATGAAATCGAAAGCCGTTATGTTCTCGGTTATAATCGGGATTTCTCCGAAGGCTATCTACAAGGCTGGACACTGAATACCTATTTTTCATTTACTAAAAATAATTCAAATGTTGACGCCTATAGCTATGAAAGGAAGATCTTTGCTATCAATTTCGCACGATACTTCATCTAAATTAACTAACTACCCGGCATCTCTCAAACGACTTATCTTGTCTGAAATCAGTTGAATATGTAAACAAAATCAACGCTTAAAACCGCACCCAAATGAAATTTTTTGGCTTATTCGGTTAATAATTAACCAGCCTCATACAAAAGTGTAAATTTTTTCGTCATTCGTCGGTATTTTATACACCTCTAAAACTGTTATCTATTACTCATATTTATAGCCTGTCTCCGGTACCCCCAAGGCATCGACGGTATTCTATAGGCTGTTGAAATTAAAATAATTTATCGGTTGTATTTGCGATGTTGAGCAACAGAATATGACATATAAAATAATCTGACTGTTAATACCATATTAGAAAATAAGGATATAATGACGGGGATTATTTACAATTTGTAATATGCAGCATGAGACAAGTTGATATAACCGTATAACAGGGCTGTAATATCATACCAGCCCACTTAAGATATTGATATTTAAAGGCCAACGAATTAATGGCATAACATGTGCATTATCTTTACACAGTTATTACTTGTTAATTAAATTGCATAAAAAAATAAACGAGACAAAAATGAAACACCATTACCACTCAAAAAATAGATTAATAAATTTATACAAACTAATTTCAGCAAAGGCATCTCGGTTAGTACTGGCGACCGTAATCATGTCTTTTGCAGGCACATCAATCGCAGCCTGGAAAGGCGATACCGATAAGGATGATTATGTTGATTCAGTGACCAAATGGGGCGCCTGGGAACTGGATATCGAACCTGCTGCCGGTGGACTGCAACAATCTTCGAGCCAGATAATAAATGCACGTGACAGTAAAGT
>JBFFVI010000139.1:0-5636 GCA_041570895.1 Gammaproteobacteria bacterium | reverse complement strand
TCTACAATCAGGTCATCTACAGCTTGTTGAAACAAAGATAGGTTCGGCTGGTTCTCTAATACTTCTCGAACTGCGGCCTTATATAAAACACGGTCTGCCTGTGCACGGGTGGCACGAACCGCGGGGCCTTTCCGGCTATTCAAGATTCTAAACTGGATGCCGCCACGATCAGCGGCTTTTGCCATGATGCCGCCAAGCGCGTCAATTTCTTTCACTAGATGGCCTTTGCCGATACCGCCAATTGCGGGGTTGCAGCTCATCTGGCCTAAGGTTTCTATATTATGTGTTAACAGCAGAGTTTTTACACCCATACGCGCAGCGGCAAGCGCGGCTTCGGTGCCCGCATGGCCGCCGCCGATAACAACAACATCGAAAGAATCAGAATAAAACATTTGCAACCTCAAAATCTGGACTGCAAATTATAATACAAATCAGTGATTTAACCTAAAACTTCAGCCTAATTCTCTGACTTATTATTAAGGTATTGGTTCATCTAGCGTAAATTATTAACTAAAAACGGTATTTTTAGCTTGATACAGTGGCCATCAGCGGTATTCAGCCGTCGCCGTTAATACAAAAAGGCTAATTTGTTGAGGCTCTGGCCGCTTGCATTTCAGCCTTAACCGCAAGAATCATATCGATGTCAGCGTCACTTAAACTAGAAAATTGAATAGCGCTTGGTTGTGCGCCCAGGTTACCAGAAAGAAATAAACTTGATCCGGCAAAAAGCGCTACAAACGCAACAATACCTAAAAACCAGCTTTTATTTTGATTACACGTCATTGTCCTTGCCCAAAAAATTCAAAGTAATATTCAAATTTTTGTCTCATTTTTATGCAACAATTATCACTAACTGCTATAAATTTATTTAGATAGTAACCATTTATATAGCACAAAATTCGTATTTGTCGAAAAAATGACAAAATTGTGTATTATTTAACATTATCAGGACTTAACTGTTGCAGTAACGGTCATATCTTTATATTTATACGTAACTTATTAATTTGAAAGGTTTTATTTATAACACCCGGCTTTTTAATGCTCTTAATCAAGCCCTTTTTAAAATAGCCTGGGTTAATAAATTTTTAGCTATACCCCTTTTGAATGACTGTTATATCGCTTTGTTTACAGCCAGAGGAAAGCTCATAAGCTGAGTTTATATTAGAATATTAGAATATCTTATGACTACTTTAATAATGCTGATTAGCCAAACACGGACAGTTCAAGTACAGTAAGCCTCTGATATTATTAAATTGATAGCTGTCTAACCAACATTTGCTGCGCGCCAGGAAAAACTATGTCACAACCGGTACATAATCCGACATCAAAAACGACGGACGAAAATAGTCGCCTGGAGACCAAAAACACTACCTGTTATATGTGTGCCTGTCGCTGCGGTATCCGTGTCACTTTACGTGATGGAGAAGTTCGTTATATTCAGGGGAACCCTGAACACCCGCTAAATAAGGGCGTGATTTGTGCAAAAGGTGCCTCCGGCATAATGAAACAGTATTCTCCCGCACGGCTGACCAAACCATTATTGCGCAAACCTGGCAGTAACCGCGGCGATAATGAATTTGAAGAGATCTCCTGGGACCAAGCTTTTTCCATGATGGAAGAACGCCTGAGTGAAATTCGCGCAACGGACCCGAAGAAATTTGCTTTGTTTACAGGCCGCGATCAAATGCAGGCCTTAACCGGTTTATTCGCTAAACAATATGGCACCCCAAATTATGCAGCACATGGCGGACTTTGCTCGGTAAATATGGCCGCTGGCATGATTTATACCATCGGAGGTTCGTTTTGGGAGTTTGGCGGTCCTGACCTCGAACGCTCCAAGCTGTTCATTATGATTGGAACCGCTGAAGACCATCATTCTAACCCGATGAAAATGGCCTTGGCTGAATTTAAGCGTAATGGCGGTAAATTTATCGCGATAAACCCTGTGCGTAGTGGTTATGCCGGTATTGCGGATGAGTGGGTACCGATTAAACCGGGTACGGATGGCGCATTATTCCTGTCCATTATTAATGAAATTATTAAACATGGTCTGTTTGACCGTGATTTCTTAATTAATAACACAAACTCTGCTGAATTGGTGAACATGGACGAAGATTCGTCTGAACACGGCATGTTTGTACGTTTCGAAGTACCAAAAGAAGAAGGTTGTTTCGATGCACAAAATAAACTTTGGTGGGATCGTGAATTAAACACGCCAATTTCTATGCACACCGAAGGCTCAGATCCATACCTTCTTGGTGAGTTTAAACTGGACGATGGCACGCCCGTAAAAACAGCATTTCAACTATTAGTCGACCGCGTTAAAGATTACACACCAGAATGGGCCGCTGAAATAACGGGTATTCCGGAAGAAACCATTAAACGCCTTGCTTATGAAATGGGCATTACCGCACGCGACGAAAAAATCGAATTACCGATTTCATGGACAGATACCTGGGGCAAAGAACACGATCACGTAACCGGCAACCCGGTATCTTTCCATGCCATGAGAGGACTGGCGGCACATACCAACGGCTTCCAAACCATTCGCGCCATGTCTATCTTGATGAGTATTCTTGGTACCATCGACCGTCCAGGTGGTTTCCGTCATAAGGCGCCGTTTCCACGTCCGATTCCACCGTGTGCAAAAACACCGACCAGCTGGGATGACGTACAACCAAATACTCCATTAAATGGCATGCCCCTTGGCTGGCCGGCTGATCCAGACGATCTGTTTGTTGACGAAAAGGGCGGCCCAATCCGTTTAGACAAAGCATTTTCCTGGGAGCACCCGTTATCGGTGCATGGCTTAATGCAAAATGCCATTACCAATGCATGGCGCGGCGATCCGTACCCCATTGATACCATGATGATTTTCATGTCGAACATGGCGTGGAATTCAACCATGAACACCACCAGTGTTCGTGACATGCTTAACGACAAAAACGACAATGGCGAATACAAAATCCCTTTCCTCATCGTAAGCGACGCATTCCAATCAGAAATGGTCGCGTTTGCGGATTTAGTTTTACCTGATACAACATACTTAGAACGTCACGATGTGATGTCGATGTTAGATCGTCCTATTTCTGAGTTTGATGGTCCTGTTGATTCCGTGCGTATTCCTGTTGTTCCACCAACAGGTGAATGTCGTCCATTCCAGGAAGTGATTATTGAACTAGGCTCACGCTTGAAACTGCCCGCATTTGTAAACTCACAAGGCGAACGTAAATACCGCGACTATCCAGACTTTGTAATTAATTACGAAACAGCACCAGACTCAGGCATTGGTTTTCTTGCTGGCTGGCGCGGAAAGGGCGGCGAAAAGTTTATGAAAGGCGAGCCTAATCCTAACCAATGGGAAATGTACGAAAAGAATAACTGTGTATTTCAGTACGAACTACCGAAGTCTTATCAATACATGCGCAACTGGAACCAGGGTTACCTTGAATGGGCCAAACGCCACAGCCTGACGCGTTATGCAGAGCCAATAAACATTCACATTTACAGCGAAGTACTGCAAAAGTTTCGCCTGGCCGCTCAGGGGAAATCTGATGGCAAACAACCGCCGGAACACTTACGTGACCGGATCAACACACACTTTGATCCACTACCGTTTTATTCCGACACGCTTGAGGCTCAACAGACAGATCTTCGCCAGTACCCATTAAATGCTATTACCCAGCGACCCATGGCGATGTACCACTCCTGGGATTCGCAAAATGCCTGGTTACGTCAGATCCATGCGCATAATTATTTACATGTCAACACAAAAACCGCTGAAGCCGCGGGTATTGCTGATGGCCAGTGGATATGGGTAGAGTCGATGCACGGTAAAGTACGTTGTTTGTGTAGACACTCCGAAGCCGTCGAACCAGGCACCGTCTGGACATGGAACGCCATCGGCAAAGCAAAAGGCGCCTGGGGCTTAAGTAAAAATGCTAACGAATCACAAAAAGGCTTTTTATTAAATCATTTGATCAGTGAAGAATTGCCTGCAAGTGAAGCAGGGGAGCATCTTTCTAATTCAGACCCTGTTACCGGCCAGGCCGGCTGGTATGACGTGCGGGTTAAAATTTATCCTGCCTCACCCGATGAACCGGAAGAAACTTTTCCTCAATTCAAAGAGGGCGGAGTAACACCCGGAACAAAAACCAAAAATAAATTTATCTCTGGCCGCTGGCTAAAATACTTTGCTGGCAACAAAGCTAATAAATAAATCTAACTAAAGATTAACGGAAAAGACTATGACTCAACTTGCTTTAGTTATCGACTTAAATGTTTGTGTTGGCTGTCACGCCTGCGTTACCAGTTGCAAGGAGTGGAACACTTCTGGAACTGCTGGCTTTATGTCTGACTACAATCCTTACGACAAAGATCCTACCGGTACCTTTTTTAACCGCGTACAAACTTTTGAAATTGGTGAATTCCCTAACACGCAAACCGTTCACTTCCCAAAAAGTTGCTTGCATTGTGAAGAGCCTCCCTGCGTACCTGTATGTCCAACGGGTGCCAGCTATAAACGTGAAGAGGATGGCATTGTTTTAGTCGATTACGACAAATGCATCGGATGTAAATATTGTTCCTGGGCCTGTCCTTATGGCGCACGTGAGCTCGATGAAAATCAAAAAGTAATGAAAAAATGTACCTTATGTGTTGATCGTATTTATGACGAAACATTACCTGAAGCTGAGCGCAAACCAGCCTGTGTTTTAGCTTGTCCGACGAGTGCGCGTTTATTTGGTGATGTGAACGATCCTGATTCTAATGTTTCAGAACAGATTCGTGACAACGGTGGTTATCAATTGATGCCGGAGTGGGGCACAAAACCGGCGAACCACTATCTGCCTCGCCGTAAAGCTAATATTACTATTCATAAAGACGAGCTTACACGTGTTGACAATCCACTCAATAAGGAACGTCAGCTACCTATGCCTGGTGATGATGAACAGACTCTAGACGATGTCATGAGCTGGTAGCGTTTCTTCGAGAAACTTTATAAGTATTATTGTCTACAACGAATTAAAAGAGATTATAACTATGCATCCTGCTTTTTCAGTAATTTTTCTGACCACATTAATCGGAGTTGGCCAGGGGTTGTTTTTAGCTTTATATACCGGGCAACTGTACTCGGTCATCAAAGTATTACCGGTACAGGACTCCCCAGGATTTTATGGTTACGGCAGCTTACTTGCGCTAGTATTTTTAATCGCTGGGCTGGTCGCTTCTTTTTTCCACCTGGGTCATCCAGAACGCGCATGGCGCTCAGCGGCAAAATGGAAAACCTCCTGGTTATCACGTGAAGTCATTGTCCTGCCAGCTTTTATGGCCACTACTTTTATCTATGCGATGGTGCATATCACTGGATGGAACCCGGTATTATTTTCTCTAAGTGATGATTTCGTCGTAAATTTATCTTTACTGGTTGGCTTTATTAATACGGTGTTAGCTTTTTCATTATTTATCTGTACCGCGATGATCTATGCCTGCATCAAGTTTTTACAGGAATGGTCAACGCCTCTCACCGTTATCAATTATACCTTGCTCGGAATGGCGTCAGGCTTTGCATTATGTACTGCCTTTGCTGCCTTTGTAGAATCAGACTTAATTAACTTTTATGGCGGCTGGGCCATCGT
>JBFFVI010000138.1:0-5653 GCA_041570895.1 Gammaproteobacteria bacterium | reverse complement strand
CCTCGATACCGCATTCTGGCTGCTCATCGGTCTGCTGGCGGCGGGTGTGATTAAATCATTTATCGCAGAAGATACCATGCAGCGCTGGGTCGGTGGCAATGGCATCGGTGCGATATTACGCGCTGCACTTTTCGGTGCACCGTTACCGCTATGCTCCTGCGGTGTTCTGCCTGCAGCCATCGGGCTGCGACGCGCAGGGGCATCAAAAGAAGCCACAGTATCATTTTTAATCTCGACACCAGAGACCAGTATCGACTCGGTCGCTGTTACCTACGCTTTAATGGGGCCGGTGATGGCGATCTTTCGCCCACTTGCTGCCCTGGTCAATGCCGTCGGAACCGGCCTGTTGACAACGCTGGTGCCAGATGAACCGTTCGCTGAAAGGGCAGAGTCAGGCGTAGTAGAAAGCTGCTGCTCATCTAAACAGGCAAAGACGGAATCGGTGGTGTCATCATGCTGTGCACCGAAGCCCGAATTAACTGAAGCATCCTGTTGTTCTGAAAAAAAAGCAGAGACGGATAAGAAGCAGGTCAATAAGCTGCTGCAGGTCGTTTCTTATGCCGGTGCAGACCTGCTGGATGATATATCACAATGGATGGCTTTTGGTATCGTACTGGCCGGTATCATGCTGACCTTCATTCCTCCCGACTGGCTGGCGCAATGGGGTGGTGGCTTAACTGCGATGCTGGTCATGCTGGTGGTCGGCGTGCCCATGTATATCTGCGCGGTGGCTTCCACACCGGTTGCCGCCGGGCTTTTATTGGCCGGTGTTTCTCCCGGTGCAGTACTGGTTTTTCTGTTGGTGGGTCCGGCAACCAACATCGCCAGTTTTGCTCTGCTTAAACAGGAACTGGGTCTGAAGGTTACCGCGGTCTATTTGCTCGGACTGTCATTCATTAGCCTGATGATGGGCTTATCACTGGAATGGCTGTTGCGGATTCAGCAATGGCAGATCGAAGCCAGTTTGGGTGAAGCACATACCATGCTGCCCGGTATTGTTTCCTGGGTCAGTGCGTTTATCTTGATCTTTCTGGCAATAAAACCGTTGAGAAGGGCCGTTATTCCGCAGTTGGGTTAATACCCAGTGATGCAAGTAATCGGTGCAAGTAATGGGGGATGGACCACGGTTTATTGACCCGGTTCTAATATTGAATTAAAAGTTACAACGGATTAAAGTGATTCGTATTGTGGTAAATGTTTAACAACTAAAGAGGTTAACGAAATGAAATTATTTAATAAAATGGCAGGTTGTGCGTTAGCGGGGTTGTTGACTACCGGTGTTGCAGTGGCAGATGACTATAGAAATCCTGCTGGACCTGGTATGTCGCAGGGTGATCGATACGAAATGATGAGGAAGATGGGTGACGAGAAACGCCAGGCTATGCGAAAAATGATGGACGAGCGACGCAGGGTGATTGAACAAATGAGTAATGAAGAGCGTCAGGCCATGCGTAAAATAATGGATGACCGCCGTGAGATGATGAAGAAAATGAGTGACGAGGATCGTCGGTTCATGCGTGAGCGGATGATGGCGCAGCAGGAAAAGATGATGCGCATGAGTGAGGAAGAGCGTCAGGCCATGCGTAAAAAGCGTATCGAGCGACATAAAAAATTGATGAATATGAGTGAGGAAGAGCGTAAGGCCTTGCGTAAAAAGATAATTGAGCGACATGAGAAAATGATGAATATGAGTGAGGAAGAGCGTAAGGCTTTGCGTAAAAAGATGATGGAACAACACGAAAAAATGGCGAATATGAGCAGAGAAGAGCGTAAAGCCATGTATGAACAAAAAGCTGGTAAAGGCAGCCAGGCACAGTGAAAAATAGGGGGCGGAGAGCAATATTTTCTAGTATCAGGATTAATTACTCTCTGCCCCCGTTTATTCTGTTGTAATCTCAAAACACCATATTTCCTTTCATAAATAAACATCTCTCGACCTTCTGTTTTATAAAAACATTTTTCTTAAAAGTGACGATTGTCAATGTCATACATCTCTATCCATGATTTTATTAATTTGTATAAATGTTCAAGTAAGTAATTGGTTATAAAAATTAGAATTGTAAAATAAAGTCAAATCAAAGGGCTATCGATTCTAAGTTTATGAAAATGACATATGAAAGAGAAATATTATGCTTAATAGACTATTGGTCGAACACGATCATATCCTGAGAAAATTGAATTTGTTAGAGTTGCAGTATCTGGATATGTGCCGAGGTAAAGTGCCTGACTACTCTTTGATGCGAAGCATCATTGTGTACATTCAAGAATACCCGGAACAGATTCACCACCCGCTCGAAGATATGATTTATTCGATTTTACTTAAGCGTGTTGATGATGTGGAGTTTGTGCAAGAGTTAATAACAGAACATACACAACTGGAAGTTGTTACTCGGAGATTAAGAGACTCTATTGAATCATTGTCGAGCGACATTGCTTCTAAAGAAGAGCTTAAGCAGCAACTATCAGAGTTTCTTGTTGGGCAGCGGCAGCACATCTATACGGAAGAAATAAAGGTGTATCCGCTAGTGCAAAGTGTTCTAACAAAAGAAGACTGGAGGCAGCTTCAATCGATGGTGCCCATCCTGGATGGACCGATTTTTGGCAGGCGGACACGGGATGACTATGAGCGTTTATATCGGGAAATTGAAGACAGAAGTAAGACGCGATTGTTTGAAATGGAAAAAGGAAACTTTAAATTGGCTGATACTGAACGTCAGCAATCAGCTCAGAGTGTGTGAAAACTATTTTTCATATTTGAAAGCGGAAAAGTTTGGCCTGCTTTAATTGTGACTATTCATGATATGTCTGATAGCGCAAACGATATCCGTTGAGCAGAGGATTTAATAAATTCGATATCGCTATCACTGAAAGGCTGTGATCTCAGTACCATGCTACTAAAATTCAATGTGCCCCAGATTTTCCCATGTTTTAGGATAGGTGTACTGATATAAGCCTCTATTGGTAGATCTTTATATAGCGGATGGCATTGTAGACCGGGTTTGCCTTCAAGCTCTGTTATCGCTATGGTTTTACCGGTGCTGCAAACATCCCTGCAATAGGTCTGACTTAATGGGAAAGACTCGCCGGAAACAAATACATTTGCGATTGATTTCACGGCAATGATTTCATATTCATCATCTTCAACATGGCTGACGATGCCCATCGTAGTTGAAAATCTATTATTTCCATCAGCAAGTATTTCATTGCATAAACTGTGTAACTCAGCTGGTTTCATTGGATGCCCTATACACACTTGTAAATCAATAAGCTCACAAAATTAAACAGCTCAGAGCCCTTTTATCGATACGTCCACTTTATTGCTTCAGACTATATGTTTAAGTCCTTCCTGTAAATCCGGGTATTGCAGAACGAGCTCAAAATCTTTCAGTAATTTTTTGTTGTTTATGCGTCTGGATTCCGCCATATAAGACAGCATGCCTGCGGATAACTGCTGCTGCGCGTCTTCCAGGGCGATAGCAGGCGGTGCAGGTAAATTCATCGCCGCTGCAACACCGACAAAGTAATCATACATGGTACCAGGGTGGCCATCGGTGACGTTGTAGATGCCCGTAATCCTGGGATTCAATAATGCTTTTTCACATACTTCTACCAGGTCATCCGCATGGATGCGATTGGTGAATGGTGAGTCTTGTTTATTGACGATGGGCAAACTACTTCTGATACGAGCCAGCGGGATTTTTCCCGGACCATATATGCCCGGTACACGCAGGATCACCAGTGGGATGTCGAGGCGCTGGCAAAACTGCTGCACTTGTCGCTCAGCATCGGCGCGGCGGAACGCCCGGTCGGCGGTCGGGTTTAATGGTGTTGTTTCATCGATCCAGGCGCCTTTGCAGTCGCCATACACACCAGTGGTACTGATCAATACAAACTTTTCAGGTTGATGTTTTTCGATGGCGTGCAGATAATTTCTTATACGCGTATCTGTTTTTCCACTACGTGGTGGCGGTGCGAGGTAGATAAGGCGATGTCCTGTAAGGTCGATGTCAGGTAACGGTTTATCCAGGTCGATTATTTTACAGGCTATGTTTCTTTTTTTGCATTCAGCCATACTGGACTCGCTGCTGACATAACCGGTTACCGGTATTTTTTTCTTCAGCAGTTGCTGTGCCAGCAGTTTTCCAATATGGCCGCAGCCGGTGATGCTGATGTTGTTTTTATCTGGCATGGTATTATTCTTCATATCTCACGCTGTATGAAAGGATTATGATAGCGATCTTCTGACCCGGTGTTGCCTTAAAACAGGACCTGTGCGTCTACTGCCAGTCCCGTGCTTGAGTTAGCTCCTGACTCAACAAGTGTGCCATCTTCAAGTGCAAAACTGAACTCTCTTGCTGAGTGTTTTATCGCACTAAGCCCAAGCTTTATGGTTGAATTTAATTTCCATTCAATCGATAAACCGGTAACGATGGCGTTATAAATAAAATCTGAATTTTTTGTTTTATCTTTATTGAACACGTGCCATTTGTTGCCGTTGGGCTGGGCAAACAATTTTATATTTATTCCGTTGGAAAAAAACCTGCGGATACTGAAATCTGGCAGAGCCAGTTGTAACTGCCAGTTCGCATCGGGTTGCCAGCAAATCCCGGCCAACGGATAAATTTGATAAGGGCCAAAGTGATGGTCCGATC
Organism: Gammaproteobacteria bacterium; assembly: GCA_041570895.1. Taxonomy (GTDB): domain Bacteria; phylum Pseudomonadota; class Gammaproteobacteria; order SZUA-229; family SZUA-229. The sequence goes on along the minus strand of JBFFVI010000138.1, from coordinate 1,001 downwards.
GAAAGCCGAGAAGCCATGAGCTTTTCCGGTGCAGATTTTTTTTATAAACCATGCCAGCCCAAAGCTGGATAGCTTCTCTGTCCAGTAGATCGGGGTTCTTCAATACGTTTGAAGACACAGATACTACCGGAGCCAGGTAGTAATCGAGAGTATAGCCTGCCCCATTATTATGCCAGCGCACGGGGAAATTCCAGGAGTGCAGATGGCCATTGGTCATTGGCGACACAGTGTCATCGAATCCAATAATGGTATATTGAAAATTGAAGTCAATCGCCATCGTATGATTAGCTTCACTGTCGGCGATGATGCCGGTTGCCAGCTCATCCCTGAAAAAAGATACCTCTGCAGCATTATCAAGAGCGGCGTTGTGCAATTTTTCAGCGCTCAATCCGATATGATGCGGATCAATATCATCGTTGCAATATTGATTACCGGCAACGGCGAGCAGTTCGCCGCTAAAAACAACACACGCGAAAACTGCAGCGCCCCTGAAAGTAAAACAAAGCTGTCGGCAGATGTTTATCATTTTTCTATGGTACCACTACGTGAGCGACTCTAGATTAACTAACTGGCACGACTATTTGGGGGTGAGCCCTGTGTCCGTGTCATCGCCTTGCTTGACTCGCGATGTCGCGGTCAAGATGCTGTATAATCCGCACATCAAAAATTGACCTGAGAATGACAATGCCATTAATAAAGCCTTTTGCCGGTCTGCGTCCGGTTCCTGAGCGAGCTGAAGAAGTTGTTGCGCCACCCTATGATGTTTTAAATTCTGCCGAAGCGCGTGAGCGTGTAGCTGGCCGTCCGTGGAGTTTTCTGCATATATCTAAAGCTGAGATCGATCTGCCGGAAGGCACTGACCCATATGATCCGGCGGTTTATGCCAAATCTGCTGAAAATCTACAGAAGATGCTGCAGGAAGGTATTTTGATTCGTGAAGATAAACCCTGCTATTACGTTTATCGCCTTATCATGGATGGGCATTCGCAGGTAGGGCTGGT
>JBFFVI010000137.1:0-5657 GCA_041570895.1 Gammaproteobacteria bacterium | reverse complement strand
GTCAAACCCATTTAGACCGTAACGCGACATTAAATTATAATTTAGATAACTGGCGTCTACGCGCGCTGGTACAGGATATCAAGACGATCGATGAAACCGCCCCGATAAGCAATGACCCCTATGAGCGACTGCCTCAAATAATATTTAATGGTGGTGAAAAAATCGCCAGTGGTCCCGTATATTTTTCACTGGACTCCGAATACGTTAATTTCACCCATACAGATGAGACAAAAATCACTGGTGGCCGCGCCACCATTCGACCCGGCCTTAATCTACCGCTTAGTGGAACTGCCTGGTTTTTAGATCCAGCGATCAAGTTCAGCCACACACGTTACGATGTCGGCACCGAGGGAAACCCTACCGCTACCGGCACATCGCAAAACGTAGAAGACCGCAACCTGCCAATAAGCAGTATCGATGCCGGACTATATTTTGAGCGCCCTCTGAACAACGGCTACCAGCAAACACTGGAGCCACGTTTATATTATTTAAATGTACCTTTTGATGAGCAAAACAATATTCCGCTGTTTGATACCAGCATTCCTGATTTCAGCGTTGCACAGCTGTTTCGAGACAACCGATTTGTTGGTGGCGACCGCATCGGCGACGCTAACCAGCTCACTATGGCCCTGACCAGCCGGATATTAAACTCGAATACCGGCGATGAACTGCTGCGCGCAAGCATCGGTCAAATATACTACTTCGAAGACAGAAAAGTATCTCTCGATGGCTCCACAGACACCGCCAAACAGTCCGACATCATTGCTGAACTCAAGTCTAACTGGGGACGATGGCAAAGTATGATTGATCTGCAATGGGATACAGCCGATCATGAATTATCGCAGGAGAACTATTTCCTGCATTATCAGTCTGATGCTAGACACATTTTTAACCTGGGTTATCGTAAACGCTTAAAAGATCGTAAAGTTGATATCGAACAAACGGATACTTCTTTTGTCTATGCTATCAATCGCGAATACAGCGGTGTTGCACGATGGAACTATTCTCTGAAAGACGATAAAAGTATCGATGCTATTGCTGGTATCGCCTATGACAGCTGCTGCTGGTCAATTCAATTATTAGCGCAGCGCCGATTAAAGAATACCTCAACCTCTATTCTTGTTAATGATGATGCCTATGACAACTCAATACTGGTACAATTCGCCTTTAAAGGCCTGGGCAGCTTGTCTGGCAGTAAAGCCAGGACCACACTAGAACAATCAATTTATGGCTACACAGATATTCTCCAGTAAGCGACTTTCAATAAACCACATTATGTATAAGCAACTATTCCAGACAATTTCATTTTTGTTCTTCACGGCTCTTGCCAGTGCGTCTCATGCAACACTAAAACCGCTGGATCATATCGTCGTCGTGGTCAATGAAGACGTGATTACCAATACCACACTACAGAATCGTATCGAGGATTTTCGTAAACAATTAGCGCTTGGTCAGTTATCACGAATAGAACCTGATGACCTGAAAAAGCAGGTTCTCGAAAGAATGATACGGGACACTATTCAATTACAGCAGGCAAAACAATTTGGCATCACCGTTGACGATTTAATGTTAAACCGCATGCTCGAACAGTTAGCCGAAAGCAACAAGATGACCCTTGACATGTTTCGCGAGACCATAGAAAAAGAAGGTCTCGATTACTCCCGGTTTCGCGAACAGACTCGCGACGAGATAATAATCAAACAACTTCAGCAGCGTGTTGTTGCCAGCAAGATCAGTGTTTCTGATCAGGAAGTACGTCAATATATCGAACAGAACGAATCGCTGGACTCATCCAAAATCAGCTATCACCTACGGCACATCTTGATTGCAACACCGGAAGAAGCGACACCCGAAGATATTGAAAAAGCAAGATTGAAAGCTGAGTCGGTTTACAAACGCATAGCCTATGGCAGTCAATTTGAAGATTTAGCCATCAAAGAATCCAGTGGCCGTAACGCGCTGAAAGGTGGCGACCTTGGCAATCGTAAGGCCAATGAACTACCCCAACTATTTGTCGATGCGGTCAGAGACCTGAATGCTGGTGAAACATCAAAGCCCGTTAGAAGTGCCAGCGGCTTTCACCTGTTACATGTCGTTAGCAGTTCGAATGACCAGGTGATGATCAACCAGACACATACCCGGCACATTCTGCTTCGCACCAGTGATGAAATGAGTGATCAGCAGGCGCGTACAACACTGATGGAAATCAGAGAAAAAATCGAGAACGGTGATAGTTTTGCAGAGCTTGCCAGCGAATATTCAGAAGATCCGGGCTCAAAGATAAAAGGCGGTGATCTAGGCTGGATGGATCCTGGCGATTTTGTGCCTGCATTTGAAAATGTCGCCAGCAGTTTATCGATAGGCCAGGTATCCGAACCTTTCAAAACGCCTTTTGGCTGGCACATACTGGAAGTCCTGGAACGCCGCGATCACGATCAGACAAAAACCAATAAAGAGAATCAGGCCCGCAACGCCATACAAACAAGAAAGGCCGATGAAGAACTACGGCTCTGGTTACGCCGCATACGTGATGAAGCCTACGTCGAGTTTATTGACGAGGACAGCTAAACAAGGTGTCTAAGCAATCTGCGACCAGAAAAAAAATTGTCATCACTTCAGGCGAACCCGCTGGCATAGGACCGGACATCTGCCTTAACCTGCCTGATGTTGAGAATACTGAACTTTACATTATTGCTGACCCCGTTCTGATTAACGAACGCATCAGTCAGTTATCAGAAAGCATCAAGATAAACATCCACCAGGACACTGATAAGTTATCTGAATTCTATCAAAAAAATAAACTTAACATCATCCCTCTTAATCTGCACTCAACCTCCAGGCCTGGAATACTTAACCCGGAGAACAGTCGCTACGTGTTACAGATGTTAGACCTCGCCAGTGATCTGTGCATGCAGAAAAAAGTTAATGCTATGGTCACCGGACCGGTACAAAAAAGCATAATCAATGACGCCGGTTTTGATTTTACCGGGCACACCGAGTACCTGGCTGACAAATCAGCTGCCACTCCGGTTATGATGTTAGCCACTCAGAGTCTACGTGTCGCGCTCGCCACTACACACTTACCCTTAAAAGATGTCAGTCGGGTAATAACTAAAGAATCATTAACAGAGACGCTAACCATTTTGCATGCTTTTCTTAAACAACAGGTCGGCATCAAAAAACCTAAAATACTGGTTTGTGGCCTGAATCCACATGCAGGCGAATACGGTAACCTGGGTAATGAAGAGATCGACACTATTATCCCGGTGATCGAAAAATTAAAAAAAATGAATATGGATCTACTCGGCCCACTGCCTGCTGATACATTATTCACCTCAAAATATCTCGACAACGCAGATGCCGTCCTCGCCATGTACCATGATCAGGGTCTACCGGTACTCAAGTTCAGCGGTTTTGGTAAAGCGGTAAATGTTACACTCGGCCTGCCCTTTGTTCGCACATCGGTTGATCATGGCACAGCCCTGGATCTTGCCGCTAGCGGTCAGGCCAGTAACAGCAGTTTAATCGAGGCTATCAGCATGGCCGCGCAACTAAGTCACAATCGATAGATAATGCAACATTACGCCAAAAAACGATTTGGCCAGAATTTTCTGGTCGATACCGACATCATTAATCACATCGTTGATAGCATACAGCCTCAGCCAGATGACTTGATGATTGAGATCGGCCCAGGTCTAGGCGCGATGACCAAGCCCTTATTAACTCGATTGAAACATTTAAATGTGATCGAGCTAGATCGCGACATCATCCCCAAACTCATTAAAAACTGCGTGTTTTCTGATCTCGCTAATAAAGAAAAACTGATCGTTAATGAACACGACGTGCTTAAATTCGACTTTGAAGCATTTCATTCTCAACATTCGGCTTCATCTTCGTCGCCTGATCAAAAACTCAGAATCGTTGGCAACCTGCCATATAACATATCAACACCGGTATTATTTCACCTGCTGAAATATCGAGATATAATTCAGGACATGCACTTCATGTTGCAGAAAGAGGTCGTCGATCGCATCGTCGCAACACCCGGCGTTAAAAATTATGGCCGCTTAAGTGTCATGTTACAAACTTACTGCACGGCCCAGGCTTTGTTTGAAGTTCCGCCTTACGCTTTTGAACCTGCGCCTAAAGTTGATTCTGCAATTTTACGATTACTGCCCAAACCTCAGTATGATGAACAGATAGATAACTTCTCTTTATACGAGAAACTTGTCAGACAGGCTTTTTCTCAACGGCGTAAAACGTTAAAAAACACACTGAAAGAAACCTGCTCAGCTGAACAGATTGAGCAAGCCGGTCTTTCGCCCACACAACGCGCCGAAGAACTTTCTGTTGCTGACTTCGTCAAGCTATACAAAACAATCACCTGAATGTCGCCATTAACCTCTTTAAATTATTGATATTTAGTACTAAAACCACTTATCGAATAAGTTAATGACAAATCCAACAAATGTTATAATTGGCAGGTATTCTCCACACCTGATGCACTCTATATGAACAAAATTGACATTAAAGTTCGCCCCACTTACATTGCTGATCAATCAGATCCAGTAAATAATCATTATGTGTTTTCATACACGGTTACCATCCATAATAATGGATCTGACGCCGCTAAATTATTAACTCGACACTGGATCATTACTGATGGCGACGGTCTTATTCAGGAAGTTAAAGGTGAAGGTGTTATTGGTGAACAACCACATTTGAAACCTGGAGAAGGCTTTCAATATACTTCTGGCACGTTTATGAATACACCTTTTGGAACTATGCATGGCAGCTACCAGATGATCACTGATGCTGGTGAAAAATTTGATGCGGAAATACCCAGCTTCCAGCTAAGCGCGCCGAATACTCTGCATTGATAACCAGTATTTTGACCATGCCCTATGTCGTTAAAACATAGCTACACTTTATTAGCACCGATCTACGATCGTATCGTTAGCGGGCCGATAGATGCATATCGTATAAAAAGTATTTCACGATTAACAAACACAAAAAATAAACAGATTCTGATCAATGGTATCGGCAGTGGTTTAGATATTCCGTATCTGCCTGATGATGCCTGTTATACCGGCACCGACATCACCCCTGCGATGTTAGAACGTGCAAAACGTCGAAGTAGGAATACCAGTTCAGCTGGTACACTCGACATCAACTTCAAAATTGCAGATAGTCAGGCGTTACCATATCAAGATAACAGTTTTGATTTCATCATTATGCATCTGATCCTGGCTGTCGTGCCTAACCCGGTTTTAGCATTGCAGGAAGCCAGCCGTGTTTTGAAACCTGGAGGGAATATAGTTATATTTGATAAGTTTATCCGCCCCGGTCAATTAGCCATCGTGCGTCGGTTACTGAGTATTTTCCTTCGTCATTTTGCGACACGCACCGATGTGGTCTTCGAAGATACATTAAAAACCTGTCCAGAGCTAAAACTGGTTCATGATAAACCTGCGCTTGCTAAAGGCTGGTGTAGACTGATAGAGTGAAAGAAACAAAATTAAAATTATAAAATGGGGGCGACCTATGGCAACGTATGCCATTGGTGATGTGCAAGGATGTTTTGATGAGTTAAAAGCATTATTAACTCAGATTAATTTCAATAGTGACTGCGACAAACTCTGGTTTTGTGGCGATCT
>JBFFVI010000136.1:0-5755 GCA_041570895.1 Gammaproteobacteria bacterium | reverse complement strand
TTAACTGTAGGAGCGGATTGTAATCCGCGATCTCTTATCGGAGACAGACCCCGATTATTATTTCTTTGCGATGGCTTTTAGTTTTTCGATAAGTTCGTCAGAATCCCATTCCACTCCGCCGAACAGGGTGTAGCGGATCTTGCCTTCGGGGTCGATGATGAAGTTCGATGGCGCGGCAAAGACGCGCCAGTCGTTGATGCTTTTGCCTGACTCATCCATCAGAATGGTGAACTCGGGTTTGACTTCGTCGACGAACTGCTTAACTTCTGCTTCGGTTTCACCCATGTCGACTGCGAGGATGCTGAACGGTACCTCGCCCATCTTGGCCTTCATCTTGTTCATCGAGGGCATCTCTTTGCGGCATGGCCCACAGTAGGTTGCCCAGAACTGCACCAGTACCACCTGGCCCTTGTAATCATTCAGGTCGTGGCTTTTACCCTGTAGATCGGTCAGCACCAGCGGTGGTGTCGGGGCGTTGCCGGTGTAGGGTTTTAAGCTGGCTGCCTGCAGCAGGCCAGGCAGGCTAAGCAGCGCGACAAGGATAAATAAAGCAGGTTTGCTGACGCCGGTCAGGTGTGTTGACGGATTACTCATTGCGTTTCTGTTCCTCGAGATAATATAAACTGACTTTGATCAGCCCGGCCATCTGCGAGGTGACCACGTCTTCTGGTCGGTTGGCATCCTGGCGTTTGAAGAAGTAACCGCGTACCTCGGGGATTACTTCGGTGATGACCGTGCTGCCGCTTTTTTGCAGCTGCTGGCTGAGGGTATTTAAACCCCAGCGATTGGGCGTGCGCTCGCCTTCGAGCAGCATGATGGGTAATTTGGTGGTTCCGACAGCATCGACATATTCGGGCATCTTTCCGGGTTCGGGCTCACTTTTGAACAAGCGGGGAAACATCAGTATGGCGCCTGCAAGCGGCTGTTCGGCATGTTTATGGTGCGCTTCCCATTCGCTGGCGGCACGCAATATCAGCTCGGTATCGGGGCCACTGGAAATGAGATAAACCCGCTTGCCGGTCTGGGTGGCCCGGTCGATGAGTGCGGTGAGCATCTCGGTGGGGATGTTTGCCAGGCTGCTGCGCACTTTCGGCAACATTAACGCCGAGAGCATATCAGGCATCCAGACTTCGATACCGTCTTCTGCCAGTGATTGCGCGGTTCTTTCTTCGTTTTTGCTCTTGCCTTCATCACAGGCAAAACCCAGCAGCAGAATATCCCCTTCTGCCGGAAAAACACGCACATCGATATCGGCCTCATCGGTTTCGATGGTTATCAGCTCTTTTGCCTGCACGGCCGAAGCAAAAAGTAACAGTGTTAGAACAATGAAAGCGGTTTTTAAATTCTTCATGGTTTGTTTTTATCTATAAATAATCGTCGACTAAGAATGTTAAACTATTAGCGCAGATAGACGCTTAATCGACTGCCTGCTGATATTAAACGTAGCATACAATTCAAAAAAAAAGATTATGAGCATTAGACATTTATTTTCAGACGTTTTACATCGACGCTGCTTAACTGGCAGCATTCTAGCACTATCTCTGCTCACGCCTCTTTGCGCTATGTCAGCTTCTGATGAGATTACGCAATCGCTGGCGTTGACGCCGAACATCGAAAACGGCAAGAACATCTACCCGCTCTGCGGCAGCTGTCATATGGCAAACGGCTGGGGCAAAAAAGACGGCAGTTTTCCGGTGATCGCCGGCCAGCACCGCAATGTACTGATCAAACAGCTGGCCGATATCCGCTCGAAGAACCGCAATAATCCCACCATGTATCCGTTTACCGAGCCCGGTTCGATCGGTGGCCTGCAGGGTATCAGTGATGTCACCGCCTATATCGCGTCGATGCCGAAGGACCCGACGCCCGGCGTCGGTGATGGTTTGCAGCTGGCGGCGGGTAAAGCTATATATCAGCAACACTGTCTGCAGTGCCATGGCGACAAGGGCCAGGGCAATAACGAGGCTTTCTACCCCAGCCTGAAGGGCCAGCATCATGCTTATCTGTTGCGCCAGTTACGCTGGATTAAGGACGGCTACCGGAAAAACAGCAACCCGGTGATGGTGACTGCGCTTAAAACCTTATCGGACGAGGAGCTGGATGCGGTGGCGGATTATCTCTCCAGGCTGTGATTTAGCTGTCAACTGATAACATAATTAAATCAGATAGTTAAGTAATATTTATAAAGTAAATTATATCATTGTTGCTCGTTGCACGGCTGCACATCATACTGCACCCAGAGATGGTAGGTCTTACCCGGCGGGATGCTGACAACATCATCCGCCGCATTGCTGCTTTCGACGCAGAGCATCTGTTTATATCCGTCTTTGCCCAGGTCGCCCATCTTATCGGCGGTTGCCTGCCAGGGGTTCCAGACAACGGTGGAATGGCTGCCGCATTTGATGATGACGATGTTGCGGTTCAGCGGCCGGTCTTCGATGACGCACTCTCCCGCCGTGTCCAGGTAGATTCTGTCGACTTCTTCGTTGATGGTTACCGGCCCATGCTGGTATTTTTTTTCGAAAGCTTCTAGTTTATCCAGGTAATAAGTTTCGTCCAGACCGTGCAGCAAAACCTTGCTGACATCGCTGACCTTGAAATAGGTATGCAATGCCTGGCCGATGGTGACTGGCTCGGCACCTTTGTTGTGCGTGATGATTTCCATCTCCAGCTTTTTACCGACGGTGACATCGTATTGCACGCTGGTTTCGTGAGGCCACATGGCGGCATTATCGGCCTGTGGCTGGGTAGTAAAACTGATGCGGGTAGTACCATCTGTGAGCGCTTCGGTATTGATCACCTGCCAGATGACAGTGCGGGCAAAACCATGGGCGGGAAAGTCCGGGTTGGATTCATGCGCGCCAAACCAGGGCCAGCAGATGGGTACGCCGCCACGCACGGATTTACCAGCGGCGAATTTTGCCTCTGATGATAACCAGATTACCTCGTCTTCATCTTTAGGTATCCAGCTCAGCAGATGCGCGCCCTGCAGGCTGATCAATGCACTGGAGTGATGGTTGTGGATTTCGACCACAGGGATACCACCCTCACCTGTTTTGAAATGCAGGATGTTGTTATCTACCTGCAAGGAGAATTCGTTATTGAGCTGTTCGATTGTGGGCGTATTCATTGTTGTTATTAACTAGATCTGCTTGAGTTTAAGTCGTCACTGCGAGTTACTGCCTGACATGGTTATGTGCATGTTACTGGAAATTATCAAAGACATCCCAGTAATTTACCTTACCGCCCAGCCCTTGCGCGGTCAATTTAAGCCCTGGTTAAATCAGCGCTTTACCAGGCAGGCAAAAACGGTTGCATATCAATCACGCTAACCATCAATCGATCTGGATACGATGAAAACTCGTATTGTGGCATTTTGGACAAGGCGGAATGTGTCCGGCTTTGTGAAAATGCAGTTTTTCGCCGCATTCGTCACAGATCAATGTACCAAAACCTGAGATTTCTCCAGTATGGTAGTCATAGGGCTCATGGGCATTTTTTTTCATCCTCAGTAAGGCCAGCGTGGTTTTATCTGCTGTCTCCAGCAAGGCATGAATCACCGCTTTTTTGATCACTGAGGTTTCAAAACCAAGCCAGTCCTTAATGGCATATTCGGTTTCTGAGACATAGTTGATGGCGTCATCCAGATCGCGTTTCAGATAACTGGCGAGTTTTTCGGCATCCTCTTCAGCGACCTCACCGAGGTCTACGGCTTTATCTTTGGCGTCATCGATTAACTCACTGATCAGCGGGCCGGTCTTCTGTTTGGCTTTTGTCAGGTTCTCAGCAACACGCTCGTACATGGTCTCATAGACAGCACCCAGAGCATCGAGTGGATCAACACGGTTTTGTTTTGTCATGATTGTCTCCCAAGATTTATTTATTACTACTATATCTTCAGTCTAGACATCTTCTCGCTGACGTCGTTGATATATATCAATACGGCGATGATAACCCTTAAAGCCTGATATAAGTGCATCGACAGAAAGTTCGACTATAGTTATTACAGGCACTTAAATGATACCAAATACTCTAATTATTAACACCGGAGTTAATCATGAAATATCTTGCCTTGCTGGCTGTACTCTTCGCTTTCACTACCCAGGCCAGCGCTTCTGGAGACTGCTTTTCAATGGCACGTAACTATCTGATGGCCGTCGATCAATCACAACCAGAGTCGGTGATTAATAATAAGCATGAGCGATTTGTAGAAGTTTGCAGAATGGATGAAGCGTTTAATAAGACGTTAATGCAACGTGTTGTGAAAGGTGATCCTGGCTATGCGATTCATGACAATCAGTATGCAGATTATTATAAGAAATTGACCTACCGGATGTGATCTTTGAGCTGAATCGTTTATTCGGTTTTTTCTAATAACAATAAGTTAAGTTGTTCTTCCGCACGCGCGATTCTTTCTTTTAGCGCTGCGATCTGCTCGATAATAATTTCAGCGGTATCCGGATCGAGATAAACATTCTGTTTATCATCGCTAGCAGGCATTTGAAGTACTTTCCTGTTTGTCACTTTTATTTCCTTTGAATGAATACTTACTCAGTAAAATCTTTTGTTGCTGAAACTCGATTTTACCAGTGAATCCATTCTATTGATGTAGGAAAAATCTGACAGCACTGTAAGACATGACTTCGTTTTGCCGCGATTGACTGTTGTCACAGGAGCACAGATCTGCTCGTCTTCACCTGTGTCAAAGTTTGTTTTCGTCTTTGTTGTTGACGAGGTGATTCTGCAGCGGAATAAATCGCTGTAAACGGCCAGCATACGGCAGAGCGTTATCAAGCAGGCCTTTGGTCTTCGGGTCTTTCAACATGCGCTCGAGGTTGTCCATGGTGGCACGGCCGATGTATTCACTGTTTTCATCGAGGGCATCCACGGCTTCGAGATAACTGCGCGCGATGATCGGCCCCAGTGGTTTCGGGTTGTAGAGTAATTTCTTGATGGTAAAGGGATTAAGCGTTAACGGGTTATAGCCTTTGCTGAGATACCCCTGCTGGAGTAACAGACGCTCTACCGGTGTACCCGGCTGGATGCCGATAAAGAAGATGAAAGGCAGCACATGATCACGGCCAAACATGTCGTATAGATCTCTGATGCAATCAATGGTCTGCAACAGTGTCTGCGCGGTTTCACCCGGCGCGTTCAGCGGCATATAGAGTTTTACTTTCTGCTCGGTGTAACCGGCGTCCTTGAACATCTGGAAGGCCTGCATCTGCTGTTCCAGTTTATAGCCAAGGGTCAGGTTATCGATCATCTCCTGGGTGCCGGTAAAGGACAGGTCGAGGCTGGCAAGACCGCTTTGCAGCATTTTCTTCGCCAGTATAGGTGTCAGGTAATTGAGTCTTATATAACCGGTCCACTGTATTTTTAACTGGCGCTTGATGATCTCATCCAGGATATCTTCGACATGGTGCGTGCTACGGCGAGTCGAACAGAACTGGGCATCGGTGAACCATATTTTGTTGACGCCATATTTTGTATTCAGCGCCTCGATCTCATCGACGATCTCGCTGGGTTTACGGTAACGCTGGGCATGGCCTTCGATCTCGTTATACAGGCAGAAATGACACTGGTAAGGACAACCTCGTTTGGTATGCACACCGATGTAGTCGTCCATGTATTCTTTTATCGCCGGGAAGATGCTTTCGACGTAGTCGAAGTTGACCGCGGTCAGGGTACTGAGATCAAAGTTTCCCTCGCGATGATGGAAACGCACTACGCCGTCAGCGTCTTTGCAGAAGCA
>JBFFVI010000135.1:0-5786 GCA_041570895.1 Gammaproteobacteria bacterium | reverse complement strand
TGTTTTCATATAATAAACAACTTTAAAATGTATCTATAACTATCTGATTTAAATAATAATAATTAGTCTTTAACAACTTGATATATAACATCAAGTGTAAATCCGCGATATTGCAGAAAACGAATTCGTTTCGCCTTATCGTTATAGTCGTCAATGGGTTTATCTTTGTATTTTTTACGGTACTGCTGCTCTAACGTCTGTCGCCAGCTATCATCATCGGTATGCAGATAATCATCGACGATGTGTTCTTTCACGCCACGCTCATTTAACTCCATGGCGATACGCACCGGGCCGAATCCTTTTAGCTGACGCATTCGGATATAAGCTTCCGCAAAGCGTTCATCAGACAACCAGCCACCCTGCTGCAGTTCGATGATGACCCGATCTACCTCTTCACTGTCAAAATCACGTTTCAGCAACTTGTCGCGAATCTCGAACGCTGAATGCTCACGACGAGACAGTAACCTTACAGCAACGGATTTAGCACTCAAGACCTGTACCTAAAATCTTATAAATAAAAACTCCCGCGATGCGGGAGTTTTTACTAATTGATAATACCTGTAAAACAACCGACGCTGTCATCTCGAACGAATGTGAGAGATCTTGCTACCCAGCCAGGTTCTCTGCCTCTGTTCGAAATACCAACTCACACGGTTAAGCTTCTTCTAGTAACTCTTCATCAACGGCACCGAGCTCAACCTCTGCTTCACCTCTGATAACCGGTTTGACCAGTAATTTATCACGTAATGTCTGCTCGATGGTACTGGCAACATCAGGATTTTCTTTCAGGAAGACACGTACTTTTTCTTTACCCTGACCGATCTTGTCACCGTTGTAACTGTACCAGGCACCGGCCTTTTCGATCAGGTTATGCTCAACACCCAGGTCGATAAGCTCACCTTCACGTGAAATACCTTCTCCGTATAAGATTTCAAAATGCGCCAGTTTGAATGGTGGCGACACCTTGTTTTTAACCACTTTAACCTTGGTCTCATTACCCACGATCTCATCACCTTTTTTAATCGCGCCGATACGACGGATATCGAGACGAACAGATGAGTAGAATTTAAGCGCATTACCACCGGTTGTCGTTTCCGGGCTACCGAACATGACACCGATCTTCATACGTATCTGGTTGATGAAGATAACCAGCGTGTTCGAACGTTTGATGTTACCGGTTAGTTTACGCAGCGCCTGCGACATCAGACGCGCTTGCAGGCCCATGTGCGAATCACCCATATCACCTTCGATCTCGGCTTTTGGCGTTAATGCCGCTACCGAATCGATGACGACGATATCAACAGCGCCAGAACGCACCAGCATATCGGTGATTTCCAGCGCTTGCTCACCGGTATCAGGTTGAGATACCAACATCTCATCGATGTTCACACCGAGTTTTTCAGCGTATTGCGGATCCAGTGCATGCTCGGCATCAACAAATGCAGCGGTACCGCCTGCTTTCTGCATTTCAGCAATAACGTGAAGCGTTAAGGTCGTTTTACCCGATGACTCCGGGCCATAGATCTCAACAACACGGCCTTTCGGTAATCCGCCTATGCCGAGGGCAATATCCAGGTTTAAAGAACCGGTTGAAATGGCTTCTACATTGGGTATGGCGCCTTCATCACCCATACGCATGACAGATCCTTTGCCGAATTGACGTTCAATTTGAGATAAAGCGGCAGCGAGTGCCTTTTTACGATTGTCGTCCATTAATAACTCCTCTGGTGGTGTTTTGTTGTAATAATAATTCGAATGATTATCACATAGAAAAAAGCGATCTGATAGTCCTCGGGTGTTGAAAATGACAGTATTTTTAAAAGTTTTCTGTTTTTTAATTCCTTATAAAAAAAAGGTATATAAGTTTTATTGATGCTGCCATAAAAATCCTCTTGAAAATGTTTTTTTCTGGGCGTATTCTTTGACGTGAGGCCATATTTTATCAACCACAAAATGGCTGAGCACACTTAGCTGAACCGATTATTCAGGATATAAAAAAACTATGAGATACAACACATCTAAGCGGGTTGTAGTTGCAACTATTAACTGAGGAGCTAGTGATTATGATGTTAGAAGTAAATGGCAGCAATGTCGAAACCGATGTTCAAGGATTTCTTCAACACCTGAACGACTGGAGTGAAGAATTTGCCAGTGAGCAGGCAGAAAGAGATGGCGTTAAACTTTATAACGACCACTGGGAACTGATTTATTATTTTCGTGAATACTATGAAGAAAATATGTGCAATCCCACGATGCATTCACTGATTCTTGATCTGGGCGCGAAATCCAGACGCTTCCATGACCGGAAGGCCTATGAAAAACACCTTTATAGTTTATTTCCGCGTGATCCAGTACGTGAAGTCTGCAAACTTGCCGGATTGCCATTACCGCCACCGGATACATAAACCGCAAGCATCTGTTGCACAGATTTACTCCGTTAAACAAGATAAACTGCGTATCATTCACTTGATACGCAGTTTTTATGTCCATGGAAGGACGGACAGATATTTGCTCCTGCAATATCTGCACTTCCACCATCCATGGTGGTCGTATGCCACAAGGAGCCAGGGATGGCGGTGTGGCGAATTTACGTGAAAGGACGGTATGATGATTCTTAAAATGGACAGTAATCAACTATGAGTTGAAAAACAATACGCTGTAATTATGAAAACCTTATTTTCCATTATTGAATCTTCCGGTCATCCAAACGCTTCCGAGTTATATGACTCCCTGGGAATCAAAGAAACAAAAATCACCTCGATGCGAAAAGCCATTGCGGCACTGAAAAAACAACAACCAGATTATATCGTAGCAGAGTTTTTTTATGGTTACGGCAATAACTATGCGGGGGTAAATATCAGCAATCTGGATGTCCTGCTATACAGTCTGCAAAAGTATTCGGCACATACAAAAGTGATCGTGCTGGTGGATAAAGAGGAATATAAATACGTAGATAAACTCAATAATATCATTAATTTACATGATGTTTTTAAATTCCCTGTTAGCAAAGATCAACTACTGAAATCACTAAGTAATTAGCGCAGCAATCCTGTTCAAAACCTGAACACTATTATTGGCCTGGTGCATATATCGCGGAATAAATTCCGCTCCTACGGTTTTGCATACACCTGTAGGAGCGGAATTTATTCCGCGATTTTACCCACAGGAAATAACCGCCCTTAATCACAAACCAGCAGGTCCTGCAAATTATTTAACGCCTGCTTAATCGACTGTTTGCGCACGGCTTCTCGATCGCCAGCAAAGTTATAAGGATTAGCAAACACAGATTTATCTCGTTTGCCCCAGCTCAGCCAGACCAGCCCTACCGGTTTATCCTCACTGCCGCCATCAGGACCGGCGATACCACTGACGCTCACCGCGACATCAGCGTCAGTATGAGCGAACAGGCCGTCAGACATCTCCAGCACCGTTTCTCCACTGACCGCACCGAATTCCTTCAGGGTGTTTTCAGACACACCTAACAGACTCTGTTTAGCCTCATTGCTATAACTCACCACCGAACCGGTGAACCAGGCAGAACTGCCTGGAATATCGGTAATAATTTTTGCCAGCCAACCACCGGTACAGGATTCAGCCGATGCCAGCTTCAGACCGCGTGCCATTAAACACTCGCCCAGCTGTTCAGCCAGATCTCTTAATTCTTGTTCTGATGGAGCCATCATTGATACCCGTTAAAAATTCTGAAGGAATAAAACTTGTTAAACACGGTCATTGCCATGCGACACTGCACGCAATGACCGTGTTTATGATTAAAAAATATTTGCTGTACTTTATAGGACGGCATGCCATCACACCAGTAAATCTTGTAGACTAAAGCCTGTTTCAAATAACCAAATCCTGATGAGAGATCTCGATCAATCCATGACCACAGCGACAATAAAAAATAACCGTAAAGCTGACAGCAACAGCCATACCCCGATGATGCAGCAATACCTTCGCATCAAGGCTGATCACCCCGATACCCTGCTGTTTTATCGCATGGGTGACTTTTACGAGTTATTTTATGATGACGCTAAAAAAGCGGCAAAAATCCTGGATATCACGCTGACTGCTCGTGGATCATCGGCGGGTAAACCGATCCCTATGGCCGGCATTCCCTATCATGCGGCTGATAATTATCTATCACGCCTGATCAAGCGTGGTGAGTCGGTTGCTATCTGTGAGCAGACCAGCAAACCGGGAGAAAACAAGGGGCCGGTAAATCGTGAAGTCATGCGTATCGTCACCCCCGGCACCGTTACCGAAGAAGCTCTGCTGGATGAACGCAGAGATAATCTGCTGTTATGCATACATCATCACAATGATCGATATGGTGTCGCCAGCCTGAACATCACCTCGGGCCGTTTTAACGTGTTTGAAATCAAACACAAAGCCCAGGTCTATGCCGAATTAGAACGCTTGCAGGCGGTTGAGGTTCTGCTATCTGAAGACAACCCACTGTACGACGAATTTAGCAGTACATTAAATAACAATATAAGTATACGGCAGCAACCGCCATGGTGGTTTGATCTTGAGAGCGCAAACCGTTTACTCAACGCCCAGTTTGGCACCAAAGATTTATCGGGTTTTGGCTGTGCAGATCTAGATACAGCCGTGATGGCCGCCGGCTGTTTATTACAGTATACCCAGGACACGCAACGTGCCGCTTTGCCGCATATCTCCGGCCTGCATGTCGAAAATACCGATGATGTCATCGTGCTCGACGCTGCCAGCCGCCGTAATCTCGAAATCGAGATCAATATATCAGGTGGCACTGAAAACACCCTGGCCTCTATCATTGACCACACCACCACCAGCATGGGCAGCCGTTGCCTGCGCCGCTGGCTGCATTCACCTTTACGCAATCGGGACATACTGAGACAACGACACCAGGCGATCGGTGAGTTATTAGATAACCAGCTCACCACAGACATCCAGTTTTATCTAAATTCTATCGGTGATATCGAGCGCATCATGAGCCGCCTTGCGCTGTTATCAGCCCGACCTCGTGACCTGGAAACGCTGAAAAACTCGCTGATGGTATTACCCGAGTTACAGGCTTTACTGAAACAATGCCATGCGCCGCTCACCCGGCAATTATCAGCCAACATCACCAGTCATCCGCAAATTGTTGAACTGCTATCTTCTGCCATCTGTGAAAACCCGCCGGTACTGATACGCGATGGCGGTTTTATTGCCGCAGGTTACAACCAGGAGCTGGACGAATTACGCGCCCTGAGCAAAAACGCCAATGCTTTCCTGGAGCAGCTGGAAGTCCGTGAGCGTGAAGAGACCGGCATCAAAACACTTAAAGTTAATTACAATCGGGTGCATGGTTTTTACATCGAGATCAGTCGACTGCAATCCGAAGATGTGCCGGCGCATTACACACGTAAACAAACCCTGAAGAGTACAGAACGGTTTATCACCGATGAATTAAAACAGTATGAAGACAAAGTATTGAGCGCCAAAGAACGCGCACTGGCTTTGGAAAAATCTATCTATGATGATCTGCTCACCGAACTACAGAAATATCTACAGGCTCTGAAAGTCTGCGCACAGGGCATCGCTGAATTAGACAGCATCTGTTGTTTAACAGAGCGCGCACAAACGCTGGATTATCGCTGTCCGGAATTAAACGACAAGCCCGGCATCAACATCAAACAGGGGCGTCATGCCGTGGTCGAACGCGTTGTCGACGAACACTTCGTGCCTAATGATACATTGTTAAGCGACAGCAAACGCATGAGCATCATCACCGGTCCCAACATGGGCGGTAAATCGAC
>JBFFVI010000134.1:0-5804 GCA_041570895.1 Gammaproteobacteria bacterium | reverse complement strand
CAATCGTGACGATTAATAAGGCGGTGATAATGGCAACGCCCTGCTGACGAGCGCCTGTGATAAAGCTTGATGTGCGCGGCTTCGATGCAGTAGCGGGTAATTTTTTGCTGTGAGATAAAAGCATATCAGCAAGATTAGTTCATCGCGTAGAGGCGACGGATATCTCCCCAGTCCTTTAATTGCATAACGATTTCTATAGCGGCGGGTTTAGTTGTCGTTGTTTGTGCTCCTCCGGTAGCGTTATTTAATGGCGGCCACTGTTCCTGCCATTCACCGTTGTCGTCAAGGAAACGTAGTGTGACATTTTCGATATCGTCTATGAGGGTCGTCTGTTTGGGCTCTATGCCTTGAGCACGATCCAGTTGTTGCCACTGTAGCCTGATCAGTTTGTCTTCTTCGAAACGGTAAGCAACGCGGAGTAAACTGCTGCGTAATAAATTCGCCGGATTAACACGACCGCCACGGCTGAATTCGACCAGATAATCAAGATTATTGCCGGCACTTAAATAAGGCTGGGTATTGCCGTATTCATCTCGTATCGAGCGCTGTATTATCTGTGAGAGATCACGGTTTAATACGGAAACACTTTGTTGGACCTGTTGTAAGCGTTTCAGTGCCTGCTCTGATACTTTGCTGTTACTGAGAACATTGTCCAGTCCGCCGTAGGCCATAATTGCCATGATGGCAAAAATGATGCTCGCTATCAGCAGTTCGAGCAAGGTAAAACCCTGTTGTTTTACCGGCAGCGATAGGGTGTGTTTAGCGCGTTGCATAACCGATCAGTGATGTCAGGTTTTTCTCGTAGTCTTTATCGGCATACAGGGTAAATGTAACCTCTAAGGCGTCTTCGTCTTCGGTTTTTTTGGTGGTGCGAATCCAGTACCAGTCATGATTGGCCATGCTGGTGGAGCCTTTTTTATCACCTAAGTCAGGGAATTCCTTGTCGATGCGCATCTGTGTGAGCTCGTTAACCGCAACCCAGTGTGCCAGTGTTTTTTGTTTTAGGTAGCTGGCACTGTTTGCCTGAGCACCTGATGTGTTGAGTAAGGCGCCGAGTGAGATAGCGATGATGGTCAGCGCCACCATGACTTCGATCAGGGTGAAACCGGTGATGTGTTTATTGGATGACCGTGATTTCATTATAAATCACTAATCTCTGTTTTTAGTGTGCCATCGAAAAGACCTTTAACAAAATAGCTGGTTTCTATCCCTAAGATGTATAAGCGAATCTCAAATTCAGGGGTGATTTCGCCACTGGACAATAAGAATATCTGTGGTTTGGCCTTTTTATTTTTTTCATCATCCTCATCATCGAGTTCAAGATCAATGTCCTGATCAGACATCTTGTTCGCCGCCGGCTCGATTACAATCTCCGTTTCTTCTAGACTCATTTCCATTTCCATCTCTAGCGGTAACTCGCGTTCATGCAAAATTCTGTCGTCACTCAGGGGTAACCACTGGGTTTCAGTAAAACGCAGGAAGCGATAGCCATCAGGATAAACTTCGATGCCGTATTCTTCGCCGCGTAATATGGATTCTTCAAGAGCTAATTCAACCAGCCGTTCCAGTCGTAAAGCTTCTTTTTTGATGATATCTTCTGGCGAATCACTGCGAATGGCAAGGGTGGTGTAGGTGAATAATATGGAGACGATGACAACGACGACTAATAACTCTAGCAGTGTGAAACCACACTGCATATGTTGCTGTGATACAGTTGGTTGCGGGAAGTTCGTTTGCATGTCTATCAACAACTTCCGATAGCAGTCGAGTTACAGATGCCGGGTTAATCTTGATTCCAGGAACCGATATCAGTGTTTGGACCTTCGCCTCCAGGGGCGCCATCAGCACCGAGGGAATATATGTCTATTTCACCGTGTTCACCAGGGTTCAGGTACAGGTACTCATTGCCCCATGGATCTTTGACCAGTTTTTTGATGTAACCGCCCTGTTTCCAGTTGGGTGGTTCAGGCGATGAGGTTGGCAGACTTACCAGTGCTTCAAGACCCTGATCTGTCGTCGGGTAGACGAAGTTGTCCAGTCGATAAATATCGAGTGCACTTTCCAGGGCGCGAAGGTCATTTTTCGCTTTTGCGGTACGCGCTTTATCCGGATTATCCATGATACGAGGCACGACGACACTGGCTAATATACCGATAATGACGACGACGACCATGATTTCGATTAAGGTGAAGCCTGATTGCTTCGCTCTATTAATACTTGTTGTTTTATAAAACACGGAAAAACTCCATATTTGTGCAGATAACTATATTGCACGGGTTAAATTATTTAAACTGTGAGATTAAGCACTAAGAATATACTTGCGATAATAACAAATGCCGGGCTAACTGCCTATGAATTATGACAACATCCGAGCCATCAAAGTTTCGTTATCAATATCACTCCAGCCATATTTTATGGTTTTGCCTGTTTTTGCTTTCATTTTTTTTGCAGGCATTTGACTGGGTTGATAGCTGGCGTTTTAAACGGGATCTGGCCGAGCAGGGTGATGTCTGGTTATTGTTGAGTGGGCATATCGTGCATCTGAACTGGTCACACTGGTTGTTGAATATGGCGGGTCTGGCAATCGTTGCTTTTTTCTTCAGCGCGCATGCCGGCATCAAACAATGGGTAATGGTTATCCTCGTCTCCGTTTGTGTCATCAACATGGGGCTTTGGTGGTGGATGACTGATATATATTCTTACGTAGGATTATCGGGTGTTTTGCATGGACTGTTCTTATACGGTGCGCTTCGAGAAATTCGCTATTATCCTGCCAGTGGTTATGTGTTAGTGGCCGTTCTGCTCGCCAAGTTAAGCTGGGAGTTTTTTTATGGCGCCCTGCCAGGCTCTGAAGATATGGCTGGCGGACGGGTGTTAACCGAGGCGCACCTGTTAGGCGCTGTTGGCGGGGTTCTGGTATGGCTATTTGAGTGGCTACAACATCATTTTATTCAAAGATCTGCCGATTGAGTAAAACACTGATTGCATCCCGGTTATTGCATCTTTGAGGGGCACAAATTACACTGCACGATATATTATGAACACCAGAATTTTACATGCCTGAAACCATCGCTGATGATTCCGTAGGAATTGTTGAAACGCAAATTATTCATTTTTCTGAAGCGCTAGTACTGGAATGCGGTAAAACGCTGAATGAGTACGATATTGCCTATGAAACCTATGGTGAGTTAAACGCTGATGCCAGTAATGCCATCTTGATCTGCCATGCCCTGTCAGGTGATCAGCATGCCGCAGGTTACCATAGCATGGATGACAAAAAAGCAGGTTGGTGGGATAGTGCCATAGGGCCTGGCAAAGCCATTGATACCAACCGTTTTTTTGTGGTTTGTATCAATAATCTTGGCGGCTGTAAGGGTTCGAGTGGGCCCAATACCATTAACCCGGATACCGGCAAATATTGGGGCCCGGACTTTCCTATCGTTACAGTGAAAGACTGGGTGTTATGCCAATACCGTTTTATGCAGTCACTAAATATCGATCACTGGTGTGCGGTTATAGGCGGCAGTCTGGGTGGTATGCAAGTGCTGCAGTGGACCATCGATTATCCAGATCTAATAAAATATGCTGTTGTCATCGCTGCAGCAGCGAAGCTCTCTGCGCAGAATATAGCGTTTAACGAGGTAGCTCGCCAATCCATCATGTCTGACCCGGATTTTTGTGATGGCCACTATCTGGAAAAAAATACGGTGCCGCGCCGTGGTCTCATGCTTGCCAGGATGCTGGGGCATATTACCTATCTATCAGATGATGCCATGCGCGACAAGTTTGGCCGTGAATTGCGTGAAGGCAAGCTCAACTTTGGTTTCGATGTGGACTTTCAGGTGGAGAGTTATCTGCGTTATCAGGGGCGTTCATTTGTTGATCGTTTTGATGCGAACACCTATTTATTGATGACTAAGACACTGGACTATTTTGATCCGGCCAGTGCTTATGATGACAATCTGGCGCTGGCTCTTCAACGAACCAGTGCTAAATTCCTGGTTATTTCATTTACCTCGGACTGGCGTTTTGCGCCTGAGCGCTCGCAGGAAATCGTCAAACGATTGCTGCAGGCCGAAAAACAGGTCAGTTATATCGAGATAGAAGCTCGGCAGGGACATGATGCTTTTTTGATCCCGATCCCTCACTATATGAATGTATTTGGCGCTTATATGAATAATATCTCCGGTACGCTATCGTGAGTCAGGCTATCGAACATTTACAGGCAATGGAAAAAGACGGTTTGCGTGCAGACCTGGCCATCATTGCACAATGGATAAAAGCGGATACCAAGGTGCTGGATCTGGGTTGCGGCGATGGCACTTTGCTGGCGTATCTGCGTGATCAGCGCAATGTTTTGGGTTATGGCCTGGAAATCAATCCGTTCAATATCGAAATCTGTGTTGAACGTGATATTAATGTTATCCAGGCAAACCTGAACAATGGTTTAAAAGCCTATTTCTCAGACAATAGCTTTGATTGCGTCATCATGAGTCAAACATTGCAGGCGACCGAGCAGCCTGACCTGTTAATTGAAGAAATGTTAAGGGTGGGTCGTGAAGGGATCGTTACTTTTCCTAATATGGCGCACTGGCGCGCGCGACTGCAGCTGGGCCTGAAAGGTGTTATGCCCGTCACAAAAAACCTGCCTAATCAGTGGTTTAACACGCCGAATGTCCATCTTTGCACGCTCAATGATTTTGAGCAGTTATGTATACAACATGACATACAAATACTGCAGCGCAGCGTCGTTGATTACAGTCATAAACGTGGCAGTTTACTGATGAATCTGTTGCCAAACTTGCTCGGTGAAATTGCCATCTATCGTTTTCGTCGACGTTAATAATCAGTATGTTATCTAAATCAATTCATGTTTTTTCTGCTGAAATGTGAAAATAGCACTGAAAACTAGATAATTAGTCAGCATTGGAAGCTATAGACTGCTAAAATTTGGAGTATTTATAGTTTGCTAGAACTAGTTTAAGGAAATACCACGATTCCATGGCTAACACACTGATAACACAGCTAAACAATCCAGCTGTGTTGCAACAATATAACAAGCGCATTGCAACAATTGTAAGTTTATTGCTTATCGTCGCCTGTGCTTATCTATTTGTTGAAATAACCTGGATGTTTTTACCACAAGATGAGGAGAATGCGATTCCTCTGCAACAAAATAAAAGATCAGTAGTTGATATGCAGGCGCAGCAGAATAATTTTAGACAACTTACCTCGGCGAATATCTTCGGTGTCAGTGAAAAAGCGGTTAGTCAAAAACAGACAAAGGCGCCAGAGACAAAACTGAATCTCACTTTAAAAGGCGTGTTAGCGGCTAAACCGATGGAGCGTGCAAGTGCCATTATCGCGCAGGGCAAGTCGGGTAAGGAAGATATTTATAGTGTCGGCGATAGGGTGCCCGGTGGTGTTCTGATCAAGGAAATACATCCCGAATATGTCGTACTCGAGCGCAACGGCCAGCTGGAAACATTAAAGTTACAGAAAATCAGTGGTGTTGCCGGTTTTGAATCAACTAGAGAATCGCGGGGTGCAGGTGGGCGCTCTGCAAATTTATCACCTGGCGCTGCCTTAAAAGAGATACGCGGAGACATTTTAAAAAATCCAACCTCGTTTGGTGATTATGCATTGCCTGTTCTGGTCAAAGAAAATGGCAAGCAGATCGGTTATCGATTAAAACCGCAGCAAAAAGGGCAGCTGTTATCTGAGCTTGGTATCCAGAGTAACGATGTGATCACCGAGATCAACGGGGTGAAACTTGATAAGCCAGAAAATGGTATCAGTGCATT